>NZ_DVEA01000300.1:0-4940 GCF_015295965.1 Thermoleptolyngbya sp. M55_K2018_002 | reverse complement strand
ACCGGGCAACCTTTCAGCAAGTCGCCAATTTCAGCCGGGTGCGCTGGCAAGGGAATGCCGACTTTGCCCAAACCCACTGGGAAGCCGCAGCCATTTTCAACCAGAGCCAGTTTGCCCAGTCGCTATTCCTCTCAGATGCCGTGTTTGAGCAGGCAGCCACCTTCCGCGAAGTGCAGTTTGGGCAGCCCGTGAATCTGGGCGGCGCAGCCATTCAGGCGCAGACCGACTTTGGTGATGCCAGCTTTGCCCCAGGGGCCTATCTCAACGTTGCAGGGCTACAATTCAACCCCGATCGCGCCAAAATTCTCGGCAGTCCGGGGCAAATCGGCCGAGCCATTTCCGTGCCGACCCTCCAGGGCAACGAGACCATCTTGCGAAACCTGGTGCGAAACTTTCGCTCGATCGAGCAAATTGCCGATGCCAACCAGATCGGCTATCTAGCGCAACGGCTGCGATCGCGCCAAATCGAGCGCTCCCTCTGGGGCCTGAACCTGAACACCGCTTCCCAGGCACAGCTTCAGCAGATTGGCTTTTCGGCAAAACAGGCGGAGGCGATCGCCCTTTCCCGCGCCCAGCACCCCTTTCGCAGCCTCGGCGACCTGCTCAAACTCGACAGCATCGACCTAGCTACCTATGTTAAAGTGCGCGATCGCGTCGTCGCTAGCGAACCCCGCTCGATCTTTGGCTGGCTGGGCACTGCGCTGAACTGGGTCGGGCTGGCGCTGCTGCTCACCCTGACCCGCTACGGCACCAGTTCCGGTCTTACCTTTGGCGTGGGGCTAATTGCCGTCGCCTACTTTGCGCTCGTATTCTGGCTGGTAGACCGCGTGCGGCGGCTCCATCCCCAGCCCATCCTGCCCACCCCCACCGAAGCCGCGTGGATGCTCAGCAGCACCGGGCTACTGGCCACCATCGGACTATCCATCGTCTTTCGGCTCGCAGAATCACCCTGGCTCACCCTCGCCTGTCTGGGCACAGTCATCATTCCCGTCCCGGCGATCCTGCTGTTTTTGCTCTATCGCGGCGGGCGGTTCCATCCCAAAATGGACGTGAGCTACTTCGTCGAAGAGGGCACGCTGCGCCAGTTGCGGATTCTCATCGGACGCTTGCCCACCATTCCCCGCTACCCCATGTTTCGGGAGCGTTATGCACCGCTGCTGTGGGATCGCCGCTGGAACTGGCTCAACTATCTCGACCTCAGCGCCAACAACCTGCTGCGCTTCGGGTTCAACGACATCCGCCTGCGCGACGAGCATCTGCCGGGGCTAATCACCACCCTGGTCTGGTATCAGTGGGCCTTTGGACTAATCTACACCGGCCTATTGCTGTGGACGCTCTCGCGCACCATTCCAGGGCTAAACCTGCTTATTTACTTCAAGTAAATTACCTCAGGTAAGCTACTTGAAGTGAGCTACTTTAAGTGAACTGCTTTAAGTAAGGTGCTTCAAGCAAACTACTTCAAGTAACTGATCTTCAAAGGATTCATAAACACCCTACGGCAAGCAATCCAGATACATCTCCACATCCCAGTCTGAGGTCGTCGCCAGAAACTTCTCCCATTCGTCTCGCTTGTACCAGGCGTAGAGTTTATACATCTCACCCGGCAGCGCAGACCGAATCACCTCATCCTCATCCAGTCGGGCCAGCGCCTCCCCCAACGACATCGGCAGCTTTTTCACCTGCTTTCCAGCCTCCATCGCTTCGTAGAGGTTTCGGCTTTCCGGCTCACCCGGATCGAGGTTGCGCCGAATCCCATCATCAAACGCCTTCAGCAGAGCAGCCGCCATCAAGTACGGGTTGACCATCGAATCCACCGCGCGATACTCAAACCGACCCGGTGCCGAGACTCGCAGCCCGCAGGTACGATTCTGAAAGCCCCAATCCGCATAGACCGGGGCCCACAGTCCCTTATCCCACAGGCGGCGATAGGAGTTGACCGTAGAGCAGCCAATCGCCGTCAGCGCCCCCAAATGCTCAATCACGCCACCGATCGACTGTAGCCCGATCGGGCCAGGCTTGGTCTTGCTGAGGCTGGGGTCGGGCAGGAAGGTGTTTTCGCCGCCCTTGCGATAGCTAAACGTACCAGGCATTCCAGGCAGCGAATCCAGCCCCAGGGCGTTGACCTCATCCTGTCCGCCATACCACAGCGACAGGTTGTGGTGACAGCCGTTGGCCGATAGCCCCATAAACGGCTTCGACATAAAGCAGGCAATCAGATTGAATTCGCGGGCCACCTGGGCGCAGATCTGGCGATAGGTCGTGAGGCGATCGCACGTCCGCAGCGCCTCATCAAACATAAAATTCAGCTCCAACTGCCCCGGCGCATCCTCATGATCACCCTGAATCATATCCAGCCCCATCGCATTCGCATACTCAATCACCCGCAGCACCACCGGCCGCAATTCCTCAAACTGGTGGATATGGTAGCAGTTAGGCTTCGTCACTCCGCCATCCGGCTTGCCATCTGGCCCCTTCTTCAGCCACATCATCTCCGGCTCTGTGCCGTGGCGCAGGTGCAGCCCGTCGTGATCCGCCTGAAACTGGGCATGGATACGGCGCAAATTGCCGCGACAGTCAGCCGTCAGATAAGATCCGGGCGCTTCCGGCTCCTCGCGGTTGCGGAAGCACGTACAAAAGACGCGAGCCACCCGCTTGTCCCACGGCAACTGGCAAAAGGTATCCGGGTCAGGGATCGCCACCAGTTCCGACGCTTCGGGCCCGTAGCCAATATAGTTGCCGTAGCGGTCGAGAAACAGATTGGCCATCGCCCCATACACAAGCTGGATGCCCCGCTCTGCAACGCTTTCCCAGTGAGCCGCAGGAACCCCCTTACCCGTAATCCGCCCCGTCACCGACACAAACTGGTAATAGATGTACTGGATACCCAGTTCATCAATCTTGGCGCGAACCTGGGCCACCAGTTCTGCACGCCCCGGCTGAGCGACGTAGGCTTCTAGGTGGGTCAGGGTTTCCGGCTTGGGAACGAGAGCAGTCACGGGTCAACCTCCTTAGTGCAAAATCTTAGTGCAAAATCCAGGTCAGTTCAGGTAAGTCTCAAGTCAGTTCGACACAAGCAGCGAAGCAGCAGGAACCGGGACGCTAGTTCCCTAACTAGTTCCCCAACTAGTTCCCTAAGAAGCTAGCCAGCGAATCATCCATCGCCTCAATCCACGGGGTATGGTGTACCGTTGCTTCCGTCCCCGTGCAGGGAGATCGAAACACCTTATCTCGATAGCCCAAAATGCTCTGTTCCTTATCGTGTTCCCACGCCTTAAATAGCTCCGTCGTCAGTTCCCAATCACAGGAAGGATAGTCCACCTGATCCGCCAGATCGACAATGTAATCCTTCTGAAAGTCAATCTGTTCAAAGGGATTGGCCAGACTCTCTTCCCGCGCCTGCCAGTGGGCAATGTCGGCAGCCATCTCCTCATAAGGCGGCAAGGCAATGCGCCCCAGCATCACATCCCGCGCATACCACGCCTGCACATCAAACATGCTGAAGGTATAGAACTGATCCTGCATTCCCAAATACATCAGCTTGGGATTGGGCAGCCAAAAAATGCCCTTGTAGAGGGAGCCGGGATAGAGTCGGTTCTTGGTTTTGAGCCGCAGACTGTCTTCCAGAAACGGGAAGCTGTGCTGGTAGCCCACGCAGAACACGATGGCATCCACCTTTTTGCTGCTGCCGTCCTGGAAATGCGCCACTTTGCCCTCCAGCTTGGTCAGCAGCGGAACTTCTTCAATGCCCTCCGGCCACTTGAACCCCATCGGCGCAGTGCGATAGCTGATGGTGACCGATTTCGCGCCGTACTTATAGGTTTGCAGCGCAATGTCCTCGGCCGAATAGCTGCTGCCCACCACCAGCAAATCCTTCCCTGCAAATTCGCGGGCTTCTCGAAAGTCGTGGCTATGCAGAACGCGGCCGGGAAACTGCTCAATCCCCTCGAACTTGGGCAGGTTGGGAATTGAAAAGTGCCCCGTTGCAACCACCACAAAGTCGAAGGTTTCAACGCGCTCCTGGTCAGCCACCAAGTCTTTGACGCGGACGCGAAACTGTCCCTCGCCAAACTCCACCTGCCGCACGACCGTACTGAACTGAATGTAGCGCCGGAGATTGTTCTTTTTAGCCCGCCCGGTGATGTAGTCATACAGCACTTCGCGCGGCGGAAACGAGGGAATTGGGCGCTGGAAGTGTTCATCAAAGGTGTAGTCCGCAAACTCCAGGCATTCCTTGGGGCCATTCGACCAGAGGTAGCGATACATGCTGCCGTGGACGGGTTCGCCATACTCGTCCAGCCCAGTGCGCCAGGTATAGTTCCACAGCCCGCCCCAGTCGGCCTGCTTTTCAAAGCAGACGATTTCTGGAATGTCCGCCCCCTTCAGCCGCGCCTGCTCGAAGGCTTGAAGCTGAGAGAGTCCGCAGGGGCCCGCCCCAATGATCGCCACGCGAGGAGTCATCGTTTGGTTTTACCTCTTCTGCCCGACAGTTTGGAACTGAGATTAACGCTCTGAGCCTAGAGCGATCGCCCGCTCCAAATACTGGGGTTTATAGCTTGTTCCGACAAGCTGATTTTGCTAAAGCGGATACTGAATGCCGTCGGAAGGCGCAGAGGGGGGCAGTCCTTCAGTCTAGGATGCTTGCTGGGCAGGACTTTGTAAATTTTGACCAGGTTCGATGAGGTTTGGCTTGGGTGAGCAGAGATGTTTTCCTCTGGTCAGGGTTCTGGGCTTCGTTGTAGGGCGCTTCTAAGGGGCGATCGCCCGCTGGTCTTCCCCCACCCCCGCGTCCGCCATCTGCGCCTGCACCAGGGGCACATCAGCGGTGGCCAAGTGGAGGTCGAGCCGGGATTGCCCCAGCCACTCGTGATGCCAGATTAGGACGGCAATGCCATCCAGTCGGGCAGGAACCGCGCGATCGCCCGGCAGCGGTTGCAGCGTAT
>NZ_DVEA01000408.1:0-4941 GCF_015295965.1 Thermoleptolyngbya sp. M55_K2018_002 | reverse complement strand
CGAGAAATTGTCCAACTGCGTAAGTCCTACAAGCCATTCAAAAATGCCTGGGTTTCTTCGGCTTCGTAGGGCATTCCAAGCTGTTCAAACAGCGCTAGGGCTTCCCGCGCCCAGCGTTGCGCTTCGGAGGGGTTGCCCCGCGCCTGCACCAGTTCGGCAAAGGAGCGTTTCACGTAGGCGCTGCGGGTGGGGTCGTCCTGTTGCTCTGCGATCCGCAGCCCTTCGACTAAAAGCTGCTCCGCCTCGTCGAGTTTGCCCTCGCGCACAGCGATGTCGGCCAGCCAGTTTTCCGTCATCCGCACGGCCCGTTCCCAGCCGACCTCGCGGGCCTGGGCGCGGGCGGTTTCAAAGGCCTGCTTGGCGGCGGCAATCTGGCCGGCTTTGAAATGGGTCATGCCTCGATAGTAAAGAAGCTGCACCCGCTGGCGGACATACTTTCCGGCAGACCAGTCGGCCGGGTTGAGCAGGGCTTCTGCTTCGTCTAGCAACTGATGGGCCTCGTCAAACTGCTGCTGCTGGGTTCGCAGGACAGACATTTTTTTTGCCCATTCGGTCTGGAACGGCTGGTCTTGATAGTCGCGCAGGGTTTGAATTTGCTCGAATAGCTGCTCGGCTTCTTCTAGCGCCCTGGTCTTGCGGGTAGCGGTGAGCGTCCAGGCGCGGTCGAGCATTACCTCTGCCAGGGTGCGCCACTGGCTGCGCTGGGTGGCCTGAGCAATCAGCCATTCTGTCCACCGCAGGCGATCGCCCCAGTAATCCGTCCGTCCCTTGCGTCGCCCCATGCTGTAGGTATAAGCCTTGACGTTGTTCCAGATTTGGAGCAATTCGTCATACCAGCCCTCGGTCATACAAAAATCGGCGATCGCCCGCAGGTTTTGCCATTCCTCTTGCAGTCCGTCAAACGACAAGTGCCAGGTTTTTACTTCCTGATTGGCATAGGGTTCAGAAAATTGCAGCGCCCAGGCGACCCATCGCTGCCGCGCTGCCTGGGCAAAGTTGGGATGCGCCTTTAGCTCTGCCAGGGCGTATTCTTGCGTCAGGGGCAGCATTCCGTAGCGATTGTCCTGCTGGTTCACCAGCGATAGTTGACAAAGCTGCGACAGCGCTCCTTGCAGCGCATCAGGCGAGGTCGCCGCATCCGCCACTTGAAACAGGGTTTCGCGCAAGACCGGAGTCGGAAACATGGCCAGCGCCATCAGCAGGTGATGAGACGGCTGGCCGTGCAAACCATTCACCGTTGTCTCAAAGCAAAAGCGGGCCACGTCGCCCGTCGGGTTCGACATACCCTGCAACACCGTCGCTAGGTCAAAGCCGTTGGCAAGCTGCCCGATGGCGTAGTGTATGGCTACGGGTAGGCCGCCAGTGACCCGCAGCAGGGCCCGCCGTTCCGTGGGGTTCAGCGCCACGCCCTTTTCCTGGGCTTCATGCTGAATCAGGCTCAGAGCCTCGTCGGTGGGCATTGCCACCAGCCGCACAGGGACGAAGACCGACTGTTCGCGGGTGGTCACCAGGCTTTTGACCGATGGCGGCAGATCGTGGAGAAAACTCAGCACCATCTGCGGATTTTCCATCGTTTCCAGATTGTCGATGATCAGCAGCGTCCGGCGTGGTGTGTGGGTGGCTGAGGAAGTGCCGTGCAGCGATCGCCGAATCATGTGAATCTGCTCATTCAGGCTGGCTCCGGCGAGTTCTGTTTCGCCCAGCACGTCGGCAATTTGCTGCAAAATGTCTTGGAGCGATCGCATCGGGTCAAAGCGTTGCAGCAGTCCAAAGGATTGCAAATAGCATAGCTTGGCCGACACAAAAATCAGCGCGTTGAATATCGGCACGGTCGGATGGGCCGGGGGGTTGCGGCTGGCTGCCAAACAGCGCCGCGCACACTCGACCGCCAGCGAGGTTTTGCCCACGCCGCCAATGCCTGCAATGCTGATCAGATGGGCGGCGTGGTCGGGCGAGAGGAGGTGCAGCAGGCGCTCGATCTCTGCCTCCCGCCCAATAAAGGCCGTGCTGGTGGGCGCGGGCAGGTTCTCTAAAATAAACGGCTGAGCAATAAACCGCTGAGCGGGCGATTCGCGAAGCGATCCCTGCGGGAATCGCCCCTCCAAATCAATCCCATTGGGCAAATCCTGCGGCGCTAAAGTCGCAGCCTCATCGGCCCGATCGAGTGCGTTTTCTGAAAAATCTGAGCCAATAGACAGAGTGTTTGGCTGAGCCTGCTGGCTATAGTCTTCCAAGATCAGCCGCAGATTTTTGATGCCGACTTTTTGTGAACAGGCTTGCGACAGTAGCTTCCACAGACGCGGCGCAAATACTCGCTCGACGGTGCCCTGGGAGTAGCCCACCACCTGAATATCCTTGAGCTTGCTACCCCGCAGCGCTTGCTCCAGCACGATCTTATCGACATCGGTGAGGGACTGATGCAGGCGATCGCCCACCAGCCGATCGGCTACGGCGATGAGTTCCGTAATTTTGGCTTTTTCCGTCGTCACCGTCCGCAGTGCCATATCGCCACCTCTCCGCAGTCCGCTGAAGTGCCAGCCTGCGATTAGCATAGAGGATCTGCTGTCGGCGCGATCGCCACAGATTCTACAAGAACTTCAGCAGTTTCTTCAGTTTCTTCAGGGAGTTGCGAGGCCCCCAGTTTCAACGCAAGCTGCATCCAGCAGGCGCGATCGCCCAGCGCGGACGGTGGTGCAGCGGTCGAGCAGGGGAACAATCGCCGGAGTTTTGCCCCGTTCTAGCGTGGCGATCGCCTCGTCTACCGCAGATTTGAAGGAGCTATGCACCAGCCAATCTTTCTGGCGCAGGTATTCGGGCTGGAAGGCAGCATCTTCGATCCAGATCCAGTCAATGCCGTAGTTTTGAATAACTTGCTGAACGGTTTGTAGATTGGGGCTGTATTGCAACTGCAACAGGGCGATCGCTCTATTCTGAATCTCTTGGTAATAGTCGGGGTGGTAGGCCAGCGCAAACTCCCGACCCACCAGCGTAGACCGCAGCGCGAACGCAGGCACATTGTCGGCCTCGTCGGCCAAAGAGGCCACCAGCGCAGACTTGGGCTGCTCTGCCAAAAACTGATGGATGGCAGGCGTTTGGGCGATTTGCCAGTTTTGCAGGACGTAAATCAACGGCGGTACGAGCGGAACGAGCGTCACCACGGCGGCAAGGCATCCAAGCAGACCAATCAGCGTGCGATCGCCCTTTGCCAGGGGCACTTTGCCGCGCAGCTTGGGACCAAATGTTTGCCAAAACTGGCTGATCAGCACGGTGAACACGATCGCCGCACTCAGCGGCAGCACAATCCGAAAGCTGTGGTAGTTGTAGCGGCTGGGCAGATAGAGGCGCGGTAAGAACAGGTGCGCCAGCACAAACCAGCCCATCGAGGCCAGCACCACGTCCACCAGCACCCGTACTTTAGGCGTGAGGTGCTGCATGGCGGCAAAGCGCGATTCGCGCGGGAATCGCCCCAGCAGCGGCAGCGCTAGCCCCACCAAGCTGAGGGAGGGAAACAACTGGAGCCGGATGCCGCTGCGCCCGTTAAACCAAAAGTTGAGCGGCGGCACGCCAAAGTATTCGTTGCGTCCCATTAGCCCGTGTTCGGGCATAGAGCGCATCAGGTCATAGGTGAGGGGATTGCCCAGCGAATCTATTGCCCGACTGAAGGGCAAAATGACCAGCAGCGCCACGCCCAGCCCCGCCACCCAAAAGATGTAATCGCGGCGATCGCGCGACAGTTGCGGTCGGTTGCCGCGCCACTTCACCAGCGCCACTGTTAGCACGCCCACGCCGACTAGCATCAGGTGCGGAAAAAAGAGTCCCTGTAGCCCTAGCGCCAAAACGCACGGCAAGAGCGATCGCCGCAGCAGGTAATACAAAAACGCGGTGAAAATTGGATACACAAAGGCTCTAGGCGTACCAGAAATGAGGTCGTCGTTGAGCCAGAGCAGTTGGTCGGTGATCAGCGTACTGAGGAATGCGCCGAAGGGTGAGGGAAACAGTTCCAGGAAAATTAAGAACAGATAGATTGTCGTGCCCAAACTGAGCAGCAGCGGCAGGATTTTAACAAAGGTGAGGGCAGGAAGACCGAGCTTGGCGGCTGCGGCAAAGACGGCTTTGAAGCCCAGGGGCGCAACGGATTGGAAGTAGTTGGCGATCCAGTCGTTGGGGAATAGCTCTGGATCGGTGAAGCGCTGCATCCAGACGACATGCTGACGAACGTCATCCTGCACGATGTAGGGATAGCTAAAGGCATGGGCAATTGTCACCAGGCCGTAGTACAGCGTGAACAGCAGGCTGATGCCCAGCCAGAATGCAAGGGGCGATCGCACGGACACGCAAGACGCTGATGAGCCGGAGGAGGAGTCGGATGCAGGCTGGAATAGAATCATTGCAAGTTTCTGACCTTGGCAGTGATTTGGTCGAAGGATTGGTTGAGCATAGGCAGCAACACGCTGTGCAGACGGTTCAATACGCCCATTTCAAAGCCGGGAGTGATGGCAAAGGCGCGGCGCTGCACACCCGCCAGGATCACCTCGGCAACGCCATCGGCGCTCCAGGTCTTGGCAGTGGCAGTAATTTTTTGAGTGACGAGGGGCTTGGTTTTGTTTTCCTCGGCGAGTTGCGGCGTGTCGGTGTCGGGCGGATAGACGATGGACACGCCAATGCCTTTGGGTTTGAGTTCACCCCGCAGAGACTCGGCCAGGCCGCGCAGGGCAAACTTGCTGGGGCTGTAGGCGGTGTAGCCGTAGAGGCCGATCAGCCCTGCCCCAGAGGACACGCAGACAATTTGCCCGTGCCGCTGTTGCTCCATTGCGGGCAGGGCCGCGCGGATGCAGTACAGCGTGCCAAAGTAATTCACCGCCATGGTTCGCTCAAATACCTCGACGGGAATTTCTAGAAACTCGCCCGGCCGCGCAATTCCGGCGCAGGTGACGAGCCAAT
>NZ_DVEA01000397.1:0-4951 GCF_015295965.1 Thermoleptolyngbya sp. M55_K2018_002 | reverse complement strand
CCCCCGCCCCGACCGCAAAAGCATCTGCCGCCCGCCCGCGCACGGTGGCCCGCCTCAAATCGTCGCCTGCCAAGTCAGCTAAACCACCTGCGAGTAGACCGCCCGCCCGTGGTTTCAAGCCCTCGGCAGCCCCCGTGGCCGAACCCGTCGCCTCCGTTGTGCTTGACAGTCAGCCTGCCGTGCCAGCGCCCATGCCAGCGCCCATGCCAGCGGTGACGGTTGCGCCCGCTGCGTCTACCCGCAACGGGAGCCAGCCCGCCGCTAAGGATGCAGTTTCTCTGGAACAGGCCACCTATGACTATGTGAAGTCGTCCAACGGGGCCAAGCTGACGGACATTGAATCTGCCCTTGGCATGAACCGATTCCAGGCTGTCGATACGCTGCGATCGCTGATCAAGCAAGGGCTGATCGTGCAGCGCGATCGCCTCTACTTGGCGCAAGATCAAGCCTGACTCCCAACCCCTCAGCAAGCCCATTTCATAGCCCTTTTCATATTTTCATATCAGAGGAAAACTACCCGTGACTACCGTTCTTCGTGCCAGCCCCCGCCGATTTGTCAGTACGCCCGCAGTCGAACGGGTCGCCACTCGCGCCCTGCGCTATTTGCAGTCGGGCTTTTCTGTCCACCTGCGCGGCCCGGCGGGCACGGGCAAGACCACCCTAGCGCTTCACCTGGCGGACATGATTGCCCGGCCCATCATGCTGCTATTTGGCGACGACGAGTTCAAAACCTCTGACCTGATCGGCAACCAGTCTGGCTATACCCGCAAAAAAGTCGTGGACAACTTCATCCATAGTGTGGTGAAGGTAGAGGACGAGCTACGGCAAAACTGGGTGGATGCTCGTCTGACGCTGGCCTGCCGCGAAGGGTTCACGCTGGTCTATGACGAGTTCAACCGATCGCGCCCAGAGGTGAACAACGTGCTGCTGTCGGCGCTGGAGGAAAAGCTGCTGGTGTTGCCCCCCAGCCACAATCGCACGGAGTATATCCGCGTGCATCCCCAGTTTCGCGCCATTTTTACCTCGAACCCAGAGGAATATTGCGGCGTTCATGCGACGCAGGACGCACTGCTCGACCGCCTCGTCACGATCAACATGCCAGAGCCGGACGAGCTGACGCAGCAAGAAATCGCGGTGCAAAAAACCGGGATTGATCGCGAAAGCGCCAGCATCATCGTGCAACTGGTGCGGATGTTTCGCACGAAGACGGGTGCAGAAACCTCGTCGGGGCTGCGGTCTTGCCTGATTTTGGCGAAGATCTGCCAGGAGCATGAAATCATTGCCACGCCAGAAAACGCGGAGTTTCGCGATATTTGCCAGGATGTGCTGCTGTCTCGCGCGAGGCGATCGCTCTCCGAAGCCACCCAGATTTTGTGGGATACCTTCAATGAAATGATTCGGCTGAACACAGATGCGGCTCGCTCGCCTGTCGATCTCCGCGTCACTGAGGTAGCGCCAGATCCCCAGCCAAGCCCTGAATCAGACCTGCAAACGGCGATCGCCCCCCAGCCCGAAACCCAAGTCCGCCCGCCGCTCAACACCCTCCCCCTCTCCTCCACTGACGCTGCGACAGACAAACCCAAAGAAGAGCCTGAGCCTCCTACGGTTCCCTACGAGCGCGACATCTTCGAGTATCTCCAGCGCCATCCCGACGTGCGCCCCTCGGAAATCGAAACCGCCCTCGGCATCACCCGTTTCCAGACCATCAACGCCCTCAACGCCCTGCGCGACAAAGGACTGGTCACTAATCGAGGCGGCTCTGGCAGGGCCAATACCTATCGCGTCTGCGAGGGAGAACGCGCCTAGTTTACTCATTCGTCAAGAATTGAGCCTGCTTGAAATCGCTCGATTCCTGAGGACAGAAGCCCCACGCTGACCCCCTCTCGCCCCCTTACTATCTACCCCCAACCATGCCTTACTCAACTGCTCAACCAACCCGCCCCGTTCCTACGGTGACTCAAGGCTCGACGCTGGCAGATGTGCTAGAGCGCGTGCTGGACAAAGGCATCGTGATTGCAGGCGACATCTCGGTTTCTGTAGGTTCTACAGAACTGCTGAGTATCCGCATTCGCCTGCTGATTTCTTCGGTGGATAAGGCCAAGGAAATTGGCATCAACTGGTGGGAAAGTGACCCGTTTCTCAGCAGCCAGTCACAAAAATTGCTGGAAACCAATCAGCAACTCGAAGCTCGCATCGCCAGCCTAGAGTCGGAACTGCGATTGCTCCGCCCTGCCACTGCCCAATAAGCCCACCTTTAGCCACCGCTGAACACAGCAAGCCTTCTCATGCGGCTTGACTCAGGTGTAGAGGCTGGCTACAAATTCGCCATAGCCGTTGTAGGGCAGCGTTGGCACTTCTTCCCAGGAATACTGGTTGCCCGGGCCGATTAGCCGCTCTTTGGCCTGCGACCAGCGGGGATGGGGCACGTCTGGCTCCACGTTCGCTTCAAACTTGTATTCGTTGGGGCTGAGGGTGTTCCAGTACGTGGCGGGCTGCGTGTCCAAAAACTCGATTTTGACGAGGGATTTTGCACCCTTGAAGCCATATTTCCACGGGATGACCATGCGGATGGGTGCGCCGTGCTGCTTAGGCAGCGTGTGCCCGTAGATGCCGACGGCAAAGAAGGCGAGGTCGTTGGCCATTTCTTCGATCCGCAGCCCTTCGGTGTAGGGGAAGGGCAGAAAGCGGGCGGGCGGAAAGCTGGGGCCTTTGGTCACGGCAGGGTCGAAGTAGGACGTAAAGCGGACAAATCTTGCCGAAGATTTGGGGTCTACGTCTTTTAGCAGGGCGTTCATGGGAAAACCCAGCCACGGAACAACCATCGCCCAAGCTTCGACGCAGCGAAATCGGTAGATGCGTTCTTCTAGGGGAAAGCGGGTGAGCAGGTCATCTAGGTCATAGGTTTTGGGATTGTTGACCAGACCCGTGACTTCTAGCGTCCAGGAATCGGTGGGCAGGGCCTGGGCGGCTTGCCAGATTGCTTTGGAACTGCCGAACTCGTAGAAGTTGTTGTAAGTGGCGGCCAGCACTTCGCCTGTGACGGGGCGGCCTGCATCTTGAAAGGCGGGATTGGCGATCGCCCTCAGTGCCTTTGTACCCGTCAGTTCCTCTGCGATGGGGGCCTGGGCGGTTTGGCAGCCCGCCAGCGGCAAGGTCGCCATTGCAAGGCCGCCGCCGATCATCGTTTTCAGAAATCGTCGTCGGTTCAGAAACACCGATTCAGCCGTCACTGCGTTTTCGGACAGCCGCCAAGTGGGGGGCACATGCAGAAATGCCATAGGATCGTGCTAGAAAAACTAGATTCAGACTGTGTTCGGAAAGCTGAGTAGACTTAACAGTTCTTAACCTGTCTGTATTTTGGCATGAATCGGGGTTTTGGCATGAATGGGGCTTGAGTTGAATCTGGATGATTGTAGCTACTCCGGCTCGAAGGGCGATCGCCCGTTGAACGAGGGCGGTACATAGTTGGGGCGGGCTAGAGTTTCCGCTAATTCATCCAGCAGTTGGGCGATCGCCCGATCATCGCGGGCCAGGCTGCTGCGGAGGTTGATCCACAAACTGCACGACCGCTGGTTCGCCGTCACCACGACCGCCTCGCGCTGGGCAAGACGGCAGGCAAAGTGATAAAGCCGCGATCGCTGCTGAGCATCGACCGTTTGCAGGCGGTAGTACAACTCGCTGCGATAGTACATCCCGTCTTGAATGCTGTCCCTAAACCAAAACTTGAACGGAAAGAAATTTCCTTCATCAATAACTGGCGGCAACACGGCGACACTCGCTCTCAAGCATTCTGTATAGGGCGTTATATGAGGACGAGCCTAGTGACACCCCATCCCTAGTATGGGCAGATTTCCGAAAAAACTCTCAGAAAACCATAGCTCTAGAAGCGCTGCTTGGCCGAAGTTTGAGATTTGCCCCTAGAGGTTTACGCAGTCTTCATATATCCGTCAGGAACATTTGAAAAAAGTTTGTGGTCATGGCAAACAAATAGCGGCGACGGCCGTATGCACCCGGTGCAAGCAATAGACAGAAACAGTTCCAGTGATTTTTTGGGAAACCTGACTCTGTGCTGCGCTGGGGTGCCGCCTGCTGGTGCATCCGCTATTTCTAGCCGTTGAGGATTTTAGCAGCGCGTTTGGCTGCCTCCCAGCCTTGAGCTAACAGGCTGGTCGAGCATAGCCCCGCGCAACAGGGAATCTCCTAACGCTCGCGATCGCCCTTTATTTTGCCAGTCGGTTTCTCGATTGCAAGATGGCGATCGCCGGGCCAATTCCGTTCGTTCACCTTTACTAAATTCCAAAGGAATTTCACGATGACGAAACCAGTCAAGCCTTATCTCTCGCTACCGGCGCTGGCGCTGACTCGCGGATCTGCCCGCAGGCTGGCGATCGCTCTACTGTCGGCCACGCTGATGGTAAGCGGGCACGCCCCCTTGCTGCACGCCCAAACCCGTTCCGATGCGCCAGTGCGCGTGAGCCAGCGCCAGCAGGGATGGGAGGCAGCCCTGACGGTTGCTCGTGTGTTGGACAGCCGACAGGATCTGGCAGGGATTGTCTTGCAGCTAGACGTGCTGGACAAGCCCGTGACCACCTACGCCAACGTGGTGTATCAAATCTTTGCGCGGGTCAACGGCCGCTGGCAGCAGGTCTACACCACGCGAGGCGCACGGCTAATTGCTAGCCCCAGCGGCCGGCAGAGTTCATCCGCTGGAGCGATTTGCAAGCTCAGATTGGGCGATCGGTCAACCTGAACACGCTGGAATTCCGCTCTATTGCGCGAGTCAGCTACGACGTGCAAAGCCGCCGCAACCAGCAGGTTTCCTGGGAATCGACCCAGACCTACGCCTCGCTGCCCCAGACGACTGTGACCCAAGTGGAAAGCGGTCAGGTCGTGATTGTCCGCGAGACGGTGATTACCGAAACCGTTAACGACCGCGGCCCGGGCCGCCCCC
>NZ_DVEA01000224.1:0-4951 GCF_015295965.1 Thermoleptolyngbya sp. M55_K2018_002 | reverse complement strand
GGCAGCACCACATCCGTCGCGCAAACGCCGATCAGCTTGCGCCCCGCTTTGTCATAAACGGGCTGACTAGCCGTGACGTTGGGCAAGCCCGTGGTAAACGCAATGTAGATATCAGTCCAGGTGGGTCGCTCTGCCAGCGCTGCGGCCTTGTACCACGGGCGCTGGCGCGAGTCGAAGGGCCGGTCAAGCTGGCGCAGGCGGTAGGTGCGCTCGCCTCGCACGTCCAGGCTGTAATATTCCCGCAAAAAGTTGTTGGACGCATTGCCGTAGGACAGTTGCAGGGAGCCATCTTGGGGCGATCGCAGCACGCCAAAAAATTCCCCCGTTTGGGCGCTACCGCAATAGACAAACGCCACCGTCGGCGCAATCTTCATCTGCTGGTAAAACTGGCTCTCGCCCCGCGACGCATTTTCGATATCCAGATCGCCCAGGGAAAAGGCGCTGGCGTTCAGTCGATTGATTTCGTGGGGTACGGCAAAATAGCCCTGTAGCTCTCGCTCGATGCGGGCGGTCAGTTCTTGCCGGAGCTGGTTTGCCAGATCATTCACCGCCTTTTGCCCGTTGCGAAACGAAAGGTAGCCCACCAGCCCCACGACTCCAATAATTTGGGCAACCGAAGCCAAAATCAGCAGATTCCTGAGTGGCAAACTCTTGGGCATTGAACGGATAAGGATAGGTCTAGAGGGGCGGAAGGATGGCGCTAGGGTGCTGCCATGAAGGCAGGAGAGGGGGTTTTGGGTTTTGGGTTTTGGATTTTGGGGCCGGGGGTGAGATATCCCCTAGTGGGGGGTTTCGCCTATCATAACCCTCGGAAAAGAGAATTAAAGCAGGTGTCGCTGGGCTGGCATGATGAAGCTGGAGGTTGACGGCAAGGAGGCATGAAACGACAACCATGAGACGACGGATGCAATCCAGCACGACCTCAAAATTGAGCATGAAAGACCGAATCACTGAACCAGAGGCGATCGCCCTGCTGGAACGAATGCGGCGAGAGCCGATCGTCACGTCGCTCTGTTCAGAGGCGATCGCCACCAACACCGTGCAACTGGGCACTGGAGATCCGCCGATTTTGCTGCTGCACGGGTTCGACAGTTCCCTCCTAGAGTTTCGGCGGCTACTGCCGCTGCTGGCGGCCCATTTCAACACCTGGGCAATCGACCTGTGGGGATTTGGGTTTACTGAACGGCGACCCGACCTAGACGTTCATACAACAGCACTCCGCACCCACTTGCACTATGCCTGGAAAACCCTGATTGGGCAACCTGTGGTGCTAGTGGGGGTGTCGATGGGTGGTGCGGCAGCGATCGACTTTGCGCTGAGCTATCCCGATGCAGTGCAGCGACTGGTGCTGATCGACAGCGCGGGCTATCGCAGCGGCCCCGCCTTTGCCAAACTGCTTCCGATGGCGATCGCCCGACAGGGAGCGCGGTTTTTGGCTCGTCCTACGGTGCGCCAAGACGTAACGCGGCGGGCATTTTACAATTCTCAACTGGCCACCGACAGCGCCTACGCCTGCGGGGCATTGCACCTGGCAGAACCCCACTGGGAAACAGCCCTGGCCCAGTTCACTCGCAGCGGCGGCTACGGTTCATTTCGTTCTCAACTGTCCACGCTCCGCCCGCCCACGCTAATCCTCTGGGGCGACACAGACCGCATACTGGGAACCCGCGACGCGCTAGAACTGGCCCGCAGAATTCCCCGCAGCCAGTTGGTCTGGATTCCTCAATGCGGACACCTGCCCCACCTCGAACAGCCCCAGGCGATCGCCGCTGCGATCTACCAGTTTTGCCAGCCCCACGCCTGACAACAGCCCTCCGTCTCAGGAAACTCGCATCACTTCTCACCCCAAAGCCTTAAACTAATCATGAAAACGACGTATCACCAGCTACAAAATGCTCCCCTAAGCGGTGATAGAACGAATCTGCTGGTGTGCGGACTGAATTTAAACTTTCAGGAGTGATCGATTAAATGAAAAAAGTAGAAGCGATTATTCGGCCCTTTAAGCTGGATGAAGTCAAAATTGCCCTGGTCAATGCGGGCATCGTGGGGATGACCGTTTCCGAAGTGCGCGGCTTTGGGCGGCAAAAGGGTCAAACCGAGCGCTACCGGGGATCGGAATACACCGTAGAGTTTTTACAAAAGCTGAAAATTGAGATTGTGGTGGAAGACGAGCAGGTAGACATGGTGGTGGAAAAGGTGATTGCCGCCGCCCGCACCGGAGAAATCGGCGACGGCAAGATTTTCATCACCCCGGTAGACAAGATTATCCGCATCCGCACGGGCGAGGCTAACCAAGAAGCGATTTAATCTCGCTGCCTGTTCTGCTGTCCATTTTGCATTTCCTGTCTACCTTTCGTCAGCAAGGCGCTCTAGCTCTGGCAGCAGCGCCGCAAAGGCAAGCCCCCGGTGACTGATGCGATGCTTCAGGTCTGGGGGCATTTCTGCATAGGTCATGCTGTATTCCGGCACGTAGAAGATCGGGTCATAGCCAAAGCCGCCTGCCCCTGCCGGGGAGAGGGCAATTTCACCGGGGCAGATGCCTTCGGTCTGAAAGGCAATGGAACCATCGGGGCGGGCGATCGCCACTGCACAGACAAACTGGGCCCGCCGATCGGTCTGCCCTTCCATTTCCCGCAGCAGCCGCGCAATCCGCTCAGCATCGCTGTTGCCGTATCGCGCTGAGTATAGCCCCGGCGCACCGCCCAGCGCGTTGACCTGGAGTCCGCTGTCATCGGCGATCGCCCACTCTCCCGTTGCCGCTGCCACCTGAGAGGCCTTCAGCGCCGCATTCTCCAGAAACGTGCTGCCAGTTTCTTCGATCTCCAGCGACGCAGGCTTCAGCTTCAGTTCCCACGGCGTTTTTGCCAGATAGGCCGACATTTCCTGCACCTTACCCGAATTGCCCGTTGCCACAATTAAGCAATGCATGGCCATCAACCTCCCGCCATCTGGATTTTTCAGCAACTTGCTCGCATTTACTTTGTTAAGTCTAGGCAAATCTGGTATGGTATGCGGTGGATTCCCTGAGACTGAACTGCAACCATTGCGGGTCGCAGCTTTTGGCCGGTTGCCCTTGCTGTGAGAACCCGTTCTGGGTGTTTTGTTTCATTTGCACTTTCTATTTAATAAGCGTTGGGTTATGCGGGCAGGTCGCGTTTTTTCTCTCTGCTTGATTAGCTTTTTGATTGGGGGCGTTCTCGGCGGCATCTTAGGGGCGCTGGGGGGCGGCGTTACGGGCGGCTTTGTGGGCGTGGCCTCTGGCGCTTGCACAGCAGCCAAAGTCGCAATGGATCAGGGCCTAATTACAGAAGACCAGGCCAACCAAATCATTGGCACCACCGCAGACAGCTTTTTGGCCCAAGGCCGGCTAGATCGGCGCGTGACGGAAGCCATGAAGGGCGGTGTGCAGGGCTGTTTGCAGCAGTCCAACCAGGGACAATAAAAGCTCGAAAAAATTAAAGTTTCAAAAAGATTCAGACCAAAGATTCAGACCGTAAAACTTTTTAGCAACTCTTTAGCAAATTATTTCAGAACTTCAGAACTATGGAAGGCTGGATTATCGGACTGCTCATTTTTGCCTTGGTGACGGCAGTGAGCCTGGTGATTATTTCTAACTTGCCTCTTGGCATTGATATCGACAGTTTCCCCAAGGCGTTCCTCTCTGGGCTGGTGATTGGCGCACTCAATTCGCTGGTGTTGCCGCTGCTAAGTTCGCTGAGGCTGCTGAACCTGCTAACGCTGGGGCTGTTCGGTCTGGTTGCAACCGCAATTGTGTTTGGGCTGGCGGCCTTTTTGGTGCCAGGGTTTCGGCTGCGCTGGGGTTTTGTCAGTGCGCTGCTAGGGGCGATCGCCCTCAGTTTTATCAACAGCTTCCTATTCTGGCTGCTGGGCAGACTGGGCATCTACACCCAGCTAGCAGGCTAGCATTCAGCGGCGACGAGGGCGCGACCTGTCAGGCTAAAGGCGCGGACTTCGGTGATTTTGACAGGAACGACCCGTCCGCGTAGCTCCTCCAAGCTGCCTTCAAAGTAGGTAAGGCGGTTGCCGCGAGTGCGCCCCATGACCTGAGTCGGGTCTTTGGGATTTTGGTCTTCCACCAGCACCTCTTCGACGCGGCCCAGATACCGCTGCGATCGCTCGGCTGCTTTAGCGGCAACGAGATGATTCAACCGCTGGAGGCGATCGCTCTTGACCTCCTCCGAAAGCTGATTGTCCCAGTTGGCAGCGGGCGTGCCCGGACGCGGCGAGTAGGCGGCCGTATTGAGTTGGTCAAACCCAATGTCGCTCACCAGCTTCAGCGTATTTTCAAACTGCGCCTCCGTCTCACCCGGAAAGCCCACAATTGCGTCAGCGCTAATCGACGCATCGGGCATATAGCGACGAATGGTGTCGATGATGCGGCGATACTTTTCGTGGGTATAGCCGCGAGACATGGCCTTTAGCACGTCGTTGTCTCCCGACTGAAAGGGAATGTGGAAATGCTCGCAGACCTTGGGCAACTCGGCGCAGGCGCGAATCAGCCGCTCCGTGAAATAGCGGGGATGGCTGGTGGCAAACCGGATGCGCTCAATTCCTGGCACATCGTGAATGAAATAGAGCAAGTCGGTGAGCGTGTGCAAGTGGCGGCCGTCCGGCGTGGCTCCAGGCAGGTCACGCCCATAAGCGTCGATATTTTGCCCCAGCAGCGTTATTTCTTTATAGCCCTGCTGCCCCAAGACTTCGATCTCAGCACGAATCGCCTCTGGCGTGCGCGACTGCTCCACCCCCCGCACATTGGGAACCACGCAATAGGTGCAGCGCTCGTTGCAGCCATAAATCACGTTGACCCAGGCGGTCACGGTGCTGTCGCGGCGCGGCTGGGTAATGTCTTCCATAATATGAACGGGTTCCGTCGCCACGACCTGACTGCCCTGAAACACTTGCTCCAGCAAATCTTGCAGACGATTGGCGT
>NZ_DVEA01000433.1:0-4974 GCF_015295965.1 Thermoleptolyngbya sp. M55_K2018_002 | reverse complement strand
AATCCTCAAGGGAATCTCAAATCCGCCGTGGAGTGGCCTGCCTCAAGCCGTCTGGCTCGGCCCCAACTTGAGAAAAGCGTTCCGCAGGCGTGATCAGCCTTTACACTTTCAAATAAGCAGAAATAATAAGCAGAAATCGAGTATGCAGGAATTGCAGACACGCCGTTTGGGAGGTTTAACGGAATGAAGTTGGTGGAACTGCTGCGGGCGCTGCCGGAAGACTTGCACCTGCCGGAACATGGCGCACTGGAACGCGAAGTGACCGGGCTGGCGACCAACTCCCACGCCTGCAAGCCTGGTGATCTGTTCATTGGGATGCCGGGGACGCGGGTGGACGGGGGCGAATTTTGGCAGAGTGCGCTGGCGGCAGGGGCGATCGCCGCTGTGGTGTCCGAAAACGCTGTGCAGAAAAAACCGCCCACCGCCGACGACTGCATCATTCCCGTGGCGAATGTGGCGCAGGCCTCGGCGCGACTGGCGGCGGCGTTCTACGGCTACCCGGCCCAGGCGATGAAGCTGATCGGCGTGACGGGCACCAACGGCAAAACCACCACCACCCACCTGATCGAGCATTTTCTGGCGCAGGCGCAGTTGCCCGTAGCGCTGTTGGGCACGCTCTACACCCGCTGGCAAGGGCATCAGCAGACGGCGCTGCACACCACGCCCTTTGCGCTGGAGCTTCAGGGACAACTGGCGGCGGCAAGGGCAGCGGGGTCGGAATATGCCGTGATGGAAGTCAGTTCCCACGCGCTGGCCCAAGGGCGTGTGCTGGAGTGTCCCTTTGAGGTGGCAGTGTTTACCAACCTGACGCAGGATCACCTCGACTATCACAAAGATATGGAGGACTATTTCTCCAGCAAGGCGCTGCTGTTTAGCCCTGGCTATCTGCAAGGGCGGGCCGTGGTGAATCTGGACGACCCCTACGGGAAGCGGCTGGCGGCGGGGCTGGCGGGTCAGTCGGTGTGGACCTACAGCACGCAAGATTCTAGTGCGGATCTGTGGACGAGCGATCTGGTCTACGAGTCTGCGGGCGTGCGGGGCGTGCTGCATACGCCGCTGGGCGACGTGCCGTTTGTCTCGCCGCTGGTGGGCCAGTTTAATCTGGCAAATTTGCTGGCGGCGGTGGGTGCGGGGCTGCATCTGGGTCTGGATTTAGAGGCGATCGCCCAGTCCCTTTCCACCTTCTCTGGTGTGCCCGGCCGCGTCGAACAGGTGCAGGTGTCGCCCTCGCAGGATATCAGCGTGATTGTGGACTATGCCCACACGCCGGATAGTTTGGAGAACTTGCTGAAAGCGTCGCGCCCGTTTATCCAGGGGCGGATGATCTGCGTGTTTGGCTGCGGCGGCGATCGCGATCGCACCAAGCGGCCCAAAATGGGGGCGATCGCCGCTGAACTGGCGGATTGGGTCGTGGTCACCTCGGACAATCCCCGCACCGAAGACCCAGAGCGGATCTTGCAAGACGTGGTGGCGGGCATTCCGGCCAGCGTGAGTCCGACGGTGATGGGCGATCGCGCTGCCGCCATCCGCAAAGCCATCCTGGAGGCGCAGCCCGGTGACGGCGTGCTAATTGCAGGCAAAGGCCATGAAGATTACCAGATTCTTGGCACGGAAAAAGTTCACTTTGACGACCGCGAACAGGCTCGTGTAGCCCTGATGGAGCGGCTTTCGCTCAATCCTGCCTAGCCCCGAACATCCAGCCCAAAACATCCAGCCCAAAACATCCAGCCTAAATTAGCCCCAAAAATCTAACGCAAGAGGGTCGCCAAGCCATGTCCCAGCCCCCATACTCCTGATCATGAGCCTTTTCTTTAATAAACTGGAAATTAGCCAGAGCCATTGACTTAGGACTTACGCAGTTGGACGATTTCTCGCGGTCGCAACCCGCGAGAAATCATCCAAAACCCAAAAAGTTTAATCGCAAGTGCGTAAGTCCTAAGACTTATTCGCAATTGACCGATTCAACGTTAGGGAATTTAGACCGTGGGGCGCTGCTGCTCCGCTCTGGTTGGAGATGGCTCCGATTTGGTTGGAGATGCTCCAGTGCATCTAGTGCTTACCCCATAGAATTTCACCCCCATGAAATCGCCACGCTCCTCCGAAGCCTCGCTCTATGAACTAGCCCTCAGTTCTGAGCGTCCTCTGCATCCGCTCCAGGTTAGCCCCACGACGTTCAAGTCGATGCTGACGGCAATTCTCGATCTGCTGATCGAAGAACATTTGCCCGCGACGCTCTGGCTCAAGTTTCCCAAGGGCGACACCTGGGAGTCGGAAATTACTCGCTATTGCACGGCGGCGACCGCACCCTATACGCTCTATACCCTCGGCAATAGCCAGGGTGATTTGGCAGAGGCCGCAACGCCAGCATCTTCTGGGCATCTGTCGCACCTGGATCAGGTGTCTGATCTGACGGCTGCCGAACTGGCAGGCTTGGTAGACAGCCCCGCTGCGGATTCTCCAGTTTTGACGCATCAGCCGCAACCGACCTCGCTGAATGTGGCGGCCCAGTCTCAGCGCGTTGTTCTGCCGCTGGGAACCGAGAGCCAGTTTAAGCGGGAGTATCTGCTGCTGGTGATGACGGAGGAGTTTTGCGGACTGATCTTGGCCCATCGGCCGCGCTCGGTGCGCCCGTCCAAGCCAGATAGTAGCCCGCCGGAGCGGCCGCTTTGGCTCGAAGAGTTATCCCCCAACTCTGATGAAGACATAGAGCGGCGACATCCGCTGCTGGCGATTTATACGTTTGAATCGGACACGATTTGCCGGGTGCTGGAGGGCATTCATCAGGCGATCGCCCCTGCCGAGGCTCCTGAAGCGGTTCGGGCTGATTTGGAGTCTTTGGTGGCGCATTGGGAGGAGTGGGTGCTAACGGCTGCCAGCATTACGCCGAATACCCGCATTGTCGGGCAACTGCTGGCCAAGCAACTGCAAATTCAAGAAGAAATGTGGCACAGCACCGCGATTTATCGGCGACAGGCAGAAATCGCCACCGGCCTGCAAATGGAGAATGAGGAACTGCAAAACGCGATTCGCCTGAAGGACGAGTTTTTGAAAACCGTCGGGCAAGAACTGCGAACGCCGCTGGCCACGATGAAAACTGCGCTGAGCTTGCTCAATTCCCCCAGCCTGAAGCCGCCGCAGCGCCAGCGCTACATGGACATGCTGACCCACGAGTGCGATCGCCAGAGTTCGCTGATTACCAGCGTGCTAGAGCTGGTGCAACTGGAAAATATGGACGATACAGCGGTGACGCAGCCGCTGCGCCTGTCGGATGTGGTTCCGGGCATCGTCAGCACCTACCAGCCCCTCGCCCAGGAAAAGGGCATTTTGCTGGCTTACACGGTTCCGCAGGATCTGCCTGCTGTGTCCTGTACGGTTCCCTGGCTGCGGCAAATTTTGATTAACCTGCTGCACAACGGGATCAAATTTACTCAAAAGGGTGGCCGAGTGTGGGTGTTGGCAAAGCTACAAGGCGACTATGTGCAAATTGAAGTGCGCGATACGGGCATTGGCATTGCCGCCGCCGACATTCCCAAAATCTTTGACCGCTTTTATCGGGTGCGGCAGGCGGGCAGCGGCGAGGACTCTGGCGGTGCGGGGCTGGGTCTGTCTATTGTGCAGCAGCTTTTGCTCAAGTGCGGCGGCTCGATCTCTGTGAAAAGTAAGCCCGGTGAAGGGTCTACTTTCAATGTGTTGCTTCCGGTTTATCGATAGCTATTCACAGCTATAAATAGCTGTGAATAGCCGTCAATCGCTGTCAATCAAATTTGGGAATGAATCGGGAACCCATCCGCTTTGTGTCCGTCTATACTGCTAGACCCTACTAGACCCTAGCTTCTGAGATCCGGCCATGGTGACGAAACTCCGATTTTCTCGCTTGAAACCCCCATCTGGCGGGCGATCGCCCCGATGGATTAGGCTGCTAGTTCTGGGTGCGGTGCAGCTGACGGGCGTGGGGGCGTTTGCCCAGACCGCAAACTTTGGCTCCGCGACCTTGGCTCCTGGCTTTAGCGCAGATGCAGGGACTCTGCGCGGACAGACAGGCGGCAGCAGTTCCCTTCCAGGCATCGTCGCCAATCGCGACAAAGACGGCAACCTCTGCCTCGGCTTTGGGTCATCTACTCCAGATCACCTGATCACGCTCCAGGGCAACTTTTCTGCTCTGACGCTGCAAGTCAATAGCAACCGCGCCGTTTCTACGCTGGTTGTGCAGGGGCCCGGCAATGTCGTCCGCTGCGCCAGCGGCAACAATCGCGCCCCCAATGCCACGCTGTCGGGAACAGATTGGGCTGGTGGCACTTACCGTGTGTGGGTCGGCTCCAATGTTTCTGGGGAGCAGTTTAACTACACGCTGACGATTCGGGAGTAGGGTTCGAGGGCAGCAGGAGGAGGTTGGGGTGTTGGAGGGCTAAGCTAGGCTAGGTGCGCTATCCCTCCATCGCGTTCTTGAACCTTAAACCCAATGGCTCCTTGGCGATCGCCCCTTTCCCGCGCTCTGCATCTCAATCGTTCGCTCGTCTATGCCCGCTATGTGCAGCTTGCCACGGTGCGGCCAGACGGTCGCCCCGCCAATCGCACGGTGGTCTTTCGCGGATTTCTAGACCCCACCGATCAGCTCAAGTTCATCACCGACACACGCAGCGCCAAACCAGAGCAAATCGCCCAGCAGCCCTGGGGGGAGGTCTGCTGGTATTTTCCCAAAAGCCGCGAACAATTTCGCCTGCTGGGGCGGCTAACGCTGATCGATGAAACCCATCCTGATGAAGGTTTGCAACACGCTCGCCAGCAGCAGTGGCAGGCCCTCTCGGATGCAGCCCGCCTGCAATTTGCCTGGCCCCATCCCGCCCAACCGCGCCGCCCCGTGGCCGAGTTTTCGCCACCACCGCCTGACCCCGCCGCGCCGCTGCCGACGTTTTGCCTGCTGCTGCTGGCTCCTGCCGAAGTGGATCACCTGCAACTGCGGGGCGACCCCCAAAG
>NZ_DVEA01000192.1:0-28464 GCF_015295965.1 Thermoleptolyngbya sp. M55_K2018_002 | reverse complement strand
GGGCTGGCCGGTGTCGCGGCCCAGGCGGGCGTTCGCAGCGTGCTGGCCTCGCTCTGGTTTGTCAACGATGCCGCCACCTCTGACTTGATTAAAGGCTTCTATGCAGATTTGAAAAACCCAGACCTGAGCAAAGCCAAAGCTCTACAGCAGGCGCAAATCCAGCTAATCGAGGCTGGCGGCAAGTTTGCCCGGCCGGCCTATTGGGCCCCATTTATCTTGGTGGGGAACTGGCTGTAGCGGAGGAAGGGGTTCGCCGAGTGCAAAAAAAATGCCCAGACGAGCGATCGCCTGAGCTTTGCCTGTTATCTATGAGCTGATTGCCTGTAAACCTAAATGGCCGACTTAAAATAAAACCGCCGACCCGAATTGAAATCACATATAAACAAGCCGGCCTAGATAAAGAGAAACTGAATTTTGTAAACTCCGTTTCGAGTGGCTGGCGGTATTGAAAACGATCTGTTATGCCAATTACGATACCAAACCTGATTTGAGTTGGGATTCAAAAGTCCTCCAATCTTTACCAATCGTTTCTTAGGTTTACTTTTCTACGTATTTTCACGGCTTCATTCTCTTCACAACCCCGCTGCGTCCCATGCGTCTAATCCTGTGCCCGACTGCCGTTGAGGTGGCTGAGTGGGCTGCCCAATACGTTCTGCGGCGCATCACCGATTTTGCCCCCGCGAGCGATCGCCCGTTTGTCCTTGGATTGCCCGCAGGCAGCACCCCACTTAAGCTATACGCCCGTCTAATCGAGCTATATCAGCAGGGAAAAATCAGCTTCCAGCATGTCGTCACCTTCAACATGGACGAGTATGTTGGGCTGCCCCAAAATCACCCGCAAAGCTATCACACCTACATGCATCAAAACTTCCTGAAGCACATCGATATCCCTGCCCAAAATGTCCATATTCCAAATGGCAATGCGCCCGATCTGGCCGCAGAATGTGCCGCCTACGAAGATAAAATGAAGTCCTTCGGCGGCGTGAATCTATTTATCGGGGGGGTCGGCGAAGACGGCCACATCGCGTTCAACGAACCGGGCACGTCCCTCGCCTCTCGCACGCACCTGCAAGCCTTGGGCGATCGCACGCGCCGGGTCAACGCCCGCTTTTTTGACGACCCCAGCCAGGTGCCCACCCACGCCCTCACTGTTGGCGTTGGCACGATTCTCGATGCCCAGGAAGTCATGATCCTGGCCCAAGGCGCTGCCAAAGCCCAGGCCGTTCACCAGGCTGTCGAAGGCTGCGTCAATCACCTGTGGACGATTTCCGCCCTGCAACTGCACCCCAATGCCCTGATCGTGTGCGACGAAGACGCGACGCTGGAACTGAAGGTTAAAACGGTGAGGGGGTTAGGCGAGCGAGGTTAGGGAGATGATGGGATCAGCGGCTCATCATCGGATCATCGATAGTGTCCTTGGAAGCCTCACAGGGGCTAAGGCTGGCAATCCAAAATCGCCAATCTAAAATATCGCCAATCTAAATCCAGACCAATCTAAAATCCAGAATCGATATCACTCTGTCCCCTTAGCCCACGATCCCCTCACCTCACCACTCCCTCACCCCATCGCCCCAATGACCCCTTCCGAACCCGACTTTGAACAAGCGCTAGACGAACTGGGGCGATCGCTCCAAACCCTGCAAACACGCTATGCCCAGGTCAAGACCGACCAGCAGCGTCAGGAAGCCCTGCAACAGCGCGTCGAGCAGGTGCAGCGGGACTATGCCCACACGCAAGATCCCTCCCTAAAGCTGGAGCTAAGGCGCTTGAAGGATCAGCTTGCAGAACTGGAAGTCGCCCTAGAGAGCCAGCTTTTTTCCTGGAACAGCCTCAAGGAACCCTTCTGGATGGCGGTGCGCTTTGGCGGGATAGGAATCGTGCTGGGGTGGCTGCTAAAAAGCCTTGCCGGATAGGGCTGCCAGGGCTGCCCCCTTAGCCCAGCAGCCAAAAACCGCTGTAGGTGACACCCGTGTCGTCTGGCTGCACCAGCAAGAAGTGCAGTCCGTGGGCCTCGCGCTGCCGCTGCTGAAAGAGACGGGCCGCCGCGGCCACGTCGGCATCGTGAAAGGTCGAGAGAATCCAGCGATCGCTCAATCCTGCTTCCAAAATCAGCCCGTCTGGGGCACCCGGCACATAGTTCAACAGCGCAGGACGCACCTCCTGGAGCCACCGCGCCAATCGCATGGATTGCCGTCCGCCGTCGATGATGACCCCCGGAACGGGCTGGGTGGAGGCGAGTCCCAGATTGATCGGCAAGAGGCGATCGGGCGTAGAGCAGATGGGAATGGGGCGATCGCCATAGAGAAGCTCCAGATCGCCTGCTGCAAGGGCTGCAAATCGCCAGCGATCGCCCCAAATTGCTTCCGGCACAGGCACAGGGGGCGGCGCATCGATCGCCAGCGGGTCGTAGGCTTCGCCCGTATAACCCGGCAAGTTAGGGTAGTAGGCAGCGCGGCGCAACAGAAAATGCTTCAGCATGGGCGCGTGGCGCGTCGGCTCTATCGTCAAGCCGACCGCTTTGGCAGCCGCTTGCATCAAGCCCAAACTCTGCGGCCGAAACACCTGAATCTGCTCTGGCACGCCTTCTGCCTGTAGCCGCTTGAACTGGGTCGCCAGCCAGTCAGCCGTCGCCTGCGACTGCGGACAATCGACACAGGCGCTAAATGCCCCCGTCGGGTCACACACGACCAATTCCCACAGGGCCTCGCCTGATTCGGTTTGCAAGGGACGACGGTAAAAATCAGCTTGCCAAAGCACTAGAGAATCAACGAGTTAAATAAAACAGCGGTTAGAAAAGGGCAGCCAGAGTGTGTCTTGCTGAACTTTAATTTTCACACTTTAACCCCACCCCTCACCCCTTTTCTTCCTGAACCAGTGTCAGGCTTTCCCAGCCGCCCTGTGCATCGTAGCGGCGAATCATCCGCTGGCGGCGGGTGGGGGAGATTAGCCAGCCTGCTTCTAGAAAGAAGGGCTTGCCCTTGGGGATGAGGAGGGGCGTGTTGGCGGAGGCTCCGTCGGGCAGGAGGAGGAGTTGGAGTGGCGTGCTGCCTTGGGTGAAGTGAATCGCAGTGGGGGTGACAGTGCCCGTGGTGCTGAGGGACAGGCCAGGGGCGCTGAGGTGCTGCTGGAGTTGGGTTCCGTCCAGGCTGATGGAGAGCGTGGTGGAATAGGTTTCGGGCGATCGCCAGTCGGGATACAGCGTCACGGCGCGGCCCTGCCAAGTGCCCACCAGTTGCTCGGCGGTTAGGGGCGGGCGTTCGGCAGCAGCACTGCCCCGCAGCGTTTCGCGGATCAGCGTTAGGCTGCTGAGGCGGCTCTCGCCGTTTTCGCCATGAAATAGCTCCACCAGACGCATCCGGCGATTGCCCGCGATTAGCCCAAACTCTGCGCCAAAGTCTCCAAAGGGGCTAAATTGCAGCGACCCTTGGGAAAATGCGCCTGTTTCAAAAAACAGCGTGCTGCGGTTCAGGCTGCTATATTCCAGCACCTTCGCCGTCGGCGGGTCGCCCGTGGTGGATTGGCCAAACTCTAGCGTCTGGCGGATGATCTGGTTTTGGTTTAGCCCCTCAAGCGTCACCACGGTTGGCACGCTGCTGACTTCAGCGCCCGCAGGCGAGAGCCGTGTAAACGAGCCTTCCCAAGCGCCGAGGTTTTTCAGCAAGCACTGCCACTGGGACAGTTCGGGAGAGGGGGAGGGATGAGTCATAGGTAACCCGCTTTCTGGATTTGTTTAGTTATATGAACAAAATTTGTGTATAACTGATAACTTTTTGAAAATTCTCTAGGAAAATCCCCTATTCTAGGGAACCTTATAGAAAAGCTTATCCCGTATCGATTGCGGGCGATCGCTCGTCCGATCGGGTGAGGCTTTGGGGAGGAGGCTGATTTCCTCTCAGCGGTGGATGGTTTGCCCCAATCTGCCGCTCTAGAATGACGAGGTTAGGCAGGGCGCGGGTGCTGCCCTAGACCTAACGGTTTTGAAATTGGGCGTTGAACACGCGGTCAGCAAGCAGCGGCCAGGGTCAAATCCTGTGGGTTGCGGTGCTGCTGGCGACGGCTCAACCCTGGTTTTGTTGCGTGTTTATTACTGGTTAACTATGAGCGTTTTAGGACTTGCCGGGGTGGCAACATCCACGGTCGGTTTTTTTTCGCCTTTTTGGGGAATACTGATGCAGCCTTTGGTGGCTGAGCTTGGCGCTGTATCTACCGTTTCGGCATCTGCTGAGGTTTCGACCCAATCGGGCAATTCTCGATCCAATCTATCTAATCAAACCTTATCTAATCAGAAATCAAGTCAGGGTGCCTCTAGTCAGGGCGCATCAAACCAGAAGTCCTCAAGCGGGACAACGCCCAAAGCAGCATCCGGCTGTCCGATGGGTCTCTTGGCAACCGACCTTTGCCGGAGGCAGCAATGGGAGCGATCGCGCCCTGAATCTCTCCTCTCTTGGCGGAATGTGCGGTTGATGTCTCCGGCTGAAACGAAGCGATCGCCCGCTCCACCCCTTCGCCGCTCTCGCAATCTGACCCCAGCGGCAGACTCGACTCAGCCTTGGACTCAGCCTAAGACCGAGACTGTACCCACAGCGGCGATCGCCCCCCGTCCGCCTGCGGTTCCCAGAGTCACTGTGCGCCCAGCAGCGGCCCCGGCCACCGGAGCGCAGCAGGTCTTTAAGCAATGCCTGGACAGTCTGCCTGCCAGTTCCGAAGGCGTAAAGCGCGGGGCAACTCAGCAAACTCCACCCGCCCCGGCCCGCCCCGACGCTGCAACGGTTTACCAAATCTGGGTGAACGGCAAAGTGGTGATGGAGCTACCCAGCAGCGAAGAGGCTGCCCCCATTGCCCAACGGCTGACCGCTGCTTTGGGCAGTCCTGGGTTTTCGGTAGACCAGTTGCGACTGGTGCTGGTGGAGGGGGAACCGGGCGTGGCGCTGGGTGATGCAAAATCCAATGCAAAATCCGGGGAAAGATTAAACGAGAGATCGATTGCCAGCGGGGGCGATCGCCTCCTGTTCACTGTTGATCGGTCGCTGGCCGATCGCCTGGGGCATACTGCCGATCTGGTTGCCATTGATTGGTATAACAACCTGCGGGTGGCGTTGGGTGAAGCGCCCCTGCCGCTGATGGAGGCACAGGCAGACCTCTACAGCCTCACCCAGACCAAGCGCAACTTGGGCGGCATCACGTCCTGGTATGGGCCCGGGTTTCATAATCGCCTGACGGCCAATGGCGAGCGGTTCAACCAATATGCCCTGACGGCGGCCCACCCCAAATTGCCATTCAACACCTACCTGCGCGTGACCAACGTCCGCAGCGGAGCCTCTGTGATCGTCCGCATCAATGACCGGGGGCCCTACGTGGGGCAGCGATCGCTCGATTTGTCGCGTCAGGCCGCCCGCTGTATCGGCAGCGAAAAACCCGGCGTGGTACGCTACGAAGCGGTAATTTTGGAGCCGCAGACGACGGTGCAATAGCGCATGGATCGGAGCTTGGAGCAAGGCTTGGATCGGGATATCGGGCAGGCTATGCATCAGCAGCATTTGCCGCTCTTGGAAGCCCTGCGAGACTGTGCCCAACGGGCCCACGCGCCGTTTTATACGCCAGGGCACAAGCGCGGCCAGGGCATTCCAGCGCCAATGCGGGAACTGCTGGGCGATCGCCCCTTCCTGGCGGATCTGCCCGAACTGCCGGAGTTGGACAACCTGTTTGCTCCAGAGGGCGCGATTTTGCAGGCGCAGGAGTTAGCCGCCGATCTGTTTGGCGCAGCCCAGACCTGGTTTTTGGCGAACGGCTCGACCTGCGGCATCGAGGCGGCGGTGCTGGCCACCTGCGGCCCAGGCGACACGCTGATTTTGCCAAGGAACTGCCACCAAGCGGCGATCGCGGCCCTGGTTCTCTCTGGCGCGATGCCTGTCTTTGTGCAGCCGGACTATGACCCCGACTGGGGCATTGCCCACGGCGTTTCTCCCGGCGCGATCGCCACTGCCCTGGCGCAACATCCCGACGCAACGGCGGTGATGCTGGTCTACCCGACCTACTACGGAGCCTGTGGAGACATCGGGGCGATCGCCCAACTCACCCATCAGCACGGCATTCCGCTGATCGTGGACGAAGCCCACGGCGCACATTTTGCCTTTCATCCCGACTTCCCCACGCCGTCGCTGGCAGCAGGGGCGGATATTGTCGTGCAATCCACCCACAAAGTGCTGGGCGCAATGACCCAGGCCTCGATGCTGCACTGCCAGGGCGATCGCGTCGATCCTAGCCGCCTCAGCCGCGCCCTGCGATTGGTGCAGTCCACCAGCCCCAGCTATTTGCTGCTGGCCTCGCTGGATGCCGCCCGCTGGCAACTGGCCCAGCAGGGCCCAGACCTGATGCAGCACACCCTCGACCTAGCGGCGATCGCCCGTACAAAACTCGCGCAAATTCCCGGACTGAGCCTGCTTGCAGCGGACGATGCCAATACTCCCGGCTTCATCGCCCTTGACCCCACCCGCCTGACGGTAGACGTAAGCAGACTGGGGCTATCGGGCTTTGCTGCTGACGAAATGCTGCACACACAACTGGGCGTGACGGCAGAACTGCCCGCCCTGATGCATCTGACATTCATCCTCAGCCTGGGCAACACGCTATGGGATGTCGAGCAACTGGTGGCGGGCTTCCAAGCCCTGGCCCAGTCCGTTCACACTGCCGACGGGCTGGCGGTCGAAGCTCCCAAATGGCGGACAGCAGATTTTCCCTGGAGCGCAATCGAAGCGGAACCCGTGCTGTCGCCTCGTGCTGCATTTTTGAGCAACAGTGAGGTCGTGCCGCTGGCGCAAGCGGGTGATCGCCTCTCTGCGGAAACCGTGTGTTCCTATCCGCCGGGCATTCCGCTGCTAATTCCAGGCGAACGCATTTCTAGAGGGGCGCTGCAATTGCTCAAGGCAGTGCTAGAGCAGGGCGGAACGGTCACGGGGTTAGTCGGCGAACAGGGTTTGCGAGTCGTGCAGCGTAACGGGTAGCGTCAGCGTAAAGCGCACAAAGTTATCGTGGCTTTCCAGGGCGATCGCCCCACCCAGCCGCTCGATCAGCTTCTTGACCAGAGCCAATCCCAATCCCGTTCCTTCATGCTTCCAGGGATCATTGCTGGGAACGCGATAAAAGCGTTCAAATACGCGATCCTGCTCTGAGGTGGGAATCTCTACACCCGTATTCGTAATGACAATCCTCAAGTATTCGGCGGTGTATTCGCTAATCATGACCTGAATCGTCCCTTGATCAGGGGTATACTTGCAGGCATTATTCAGCAGTTCGCCCAGAATTCGACCGAGATAGGATGCATCGGTTCGTATCGGCGGAAGGTTTGCTGAGACATTCAAACTCAAATGCTGGTTTCGAGTGCGAGTCCGTTCCAGAAACGGTTCCGCAATATGTGCCACCCAGTCACATAAATGAATGCTTGTGAGCAATAGTGGCTCCATGCCAGCATCGAGTCGAGATAAATCCAGGAGGTCGTTAATTAGCTTTAGCTCTCGCTGACATTCATCTTTCAAAATTTGGAAATAGCGGTGAATGTGGTGGAGATCCGGGTTGTCGAAAAGACCAAGCTGACGCAGGCTCAGTTCTAGCATCTGAGACGACATCTTCACGTTCGCCATCGGGGTTCGTAGCTCATGCGAAACGCTGCTCAGGAAGTTATCCTTCAGTTCATTCAACTGTTCCAACTTCTCAACCTGATTTCGGGCCGCTTGATAAAGTCTGGCTTGTCGAATGGCAATCGCGCATTGATTCGCCACCTGTTCCACCAGACGAATTTCGCTTTCCCCAAATGGTTCACTCCCTGCCCGATAAAGCCATAGATCTCCCAGTAAACTCTGATTGTCTCGAAGCAGACACGCCAATACCGTAAAGGGCTGATTGATATCTCGCAAGATTGGCTTTGCGTTGGGGATCTCTAGTGACTCGCCTGCGAATGCCTGAGGCAGCATACGCCAGCAAAAATGAATGATTTGCCTTTGAAACAGTTGCTCATACAGTTCTGCATAGTCCTGGATTGACACGATGCTGTCATACCGAGAGGGAATGCCCGGTGCAACATACTCATGCTGAATGATAGAAATGTTCTGCTCTAGGTCATAGAGTCCTGTATCACAAATGCTAACGCTCAGCCCTGCGCCTAGCTCCTGCACCACCTTTTGCAAAATGACCTCTTCATCCAGGCTATCGCGCACGTTGTCGGTAATGCGCTTGAGCAGTTTCTCGAAGTCGAGTGCCTTTTTCAACTGAGCAGTCTGCTGCTGCACCTGGGCCGATAGGCTGTGGTTGAGTTGCTGCACCTGATGGTAGAGTTCCGATTGTTGAATCGCAATGCCGACTTGATTGGCCAGTTGCAACAGCAACTCACACTCCCAAACTTGCCACTGCCGCGAACCGCAGCACTGATGCACCAGCAGCAGCCCCCAAAGCTGTTTTTGCACCAGAATCGGCACAGCTAAGTTTGCAGTCACTTGGAATTGCAGCAGAAAGTCGCGATGGCAGGGCGTGATGTCTTTAGTGTGGACGTTGTTGATTGCTCGCACACGCCCCTGCTGATAGCGCTCTAGCCAGTTTTCTCGAAAGCAGGGATCGTCGATGACGCGATCGCACAGGGCCCAGTCTACTCGAACGACTGATTCCACCACCACGCGCCCGCTCCAGTCGGGTCGAAACTGGTAGATCAGCACGCGATCGGCCTGCAAAAACTGACGCACTTCGTCCACCGTTGTAGACAGCACCTCGGAGGAGTCGAGCGACTGGCGAATGCGCTGGGCAATTTGGGCGATCAGCCGTTCGCGCTGGGTTTGCTGCTGGAGGCGCTGTTCTGCCTGCTTGCGCTCAGTAATGTCCTGCGTGGTGCCAAACAGGCGCACTGTCCGTCCCTGCTCCACAATGGCCTGCCCCCGATTGTGGAGGTGGCGAATCGAGCCATCCGGCAGGACGATCCGCATTTCGTGATCGTAGGCAGCACCCGTGGCGATCGCCCGCTTCACAAATTGCTCAAACGACCGCACATCTGCTGGATGAATGAGTCGTCGCAAGGTGCGATAGGTCGGCGATTGCGCCGGGTCAAGCCCAAAAATGCGATAGGTTTGCTCTGACCATCTCACCGTTTGCGTCTGCACGTTGTATTCCCAACTGCCCAAGCGGGCAAGCCGCTGAGCATCGGACAGATCCTTTTCGCGCTGCTGGAGGGCGATCGCCAGCCGTTTGTGTTCGGTGATGTCGGTGTTGGCAAAGATGCAGGCTTCGATCTGCCCGTGATCATCCATCAGCGGATAGAGACAGGCCAGCATCAGGGATTCGGTGCCATCCTGACGCTGGAAGGTTAGCTCTACATTGGCAAACGACTGGCCTTCAAAGACTTGCTCCACTATCGTCTGCACAGCGTTCCACAGCGCTGGGCTGGGCATCAGGTCTTGCAGCGATCGCCCCAGCATTGCCTGTCCATACTGAAACACCTGCTCACAGGCCGGGTTCCAGTTGAGAACCAACCCTGCCCGGTTGACCCAAAAAATGGGGTTGGGCGAACTGTCTACCATCTGGCGATAGTGCCCCTGTGGCTCTAGGGCAGTTCTCAGCGTTCGCTCCAGGTTTGCGACACCCAGCAGGTTTCCGTCGGAGTCCATGACTGCGGCATAGTCTGCGCTAGGCGGCGGCGATGTGGGAACTCGCGTGTTCCAGTCGGCTGCGGGGATGATGGTGGGCGATCGCTGCACCAGGTCACCAATCTGCGTCGCGCTCAGGTCAGTGCCTTGGGCGATCGCCCGAACCAAATCCTGAGCCGTGAACAGACCTAGCAGTTGCCCTTGCTGCAAGACGGCAATGTAGCTCGATTCAGCCTTGTGCATGAGGCGCACGGCCTCGGCCGCCAGGACTTGTGCCGCCACCGCAACCAGTGGCAATAGAGATGAATCGCTGGCGGGCGGCGGACAAGCAGCAAGCAATGGAGTGGTCTGGTTTCTAGGAGCGGCGTTTTCGGGCAAAAGCTGATTTCTAAAAGGAACGCCTTCTATCATGGTGTGTCTTGATTAGCCTAGCTGACAGATTGAGGAAATCCCAACCTCAATTCCACAGAGCAAGCAGCATCATTCCTGGTCAAAAACCCAAAAATCTTTCGATAGATAACCTGACAACAAATTTATAGGATGCTTACAGGAGATGAAGTAAGGCGAGCAATAATGCTGATATTTCTGCAATGCCCGAAATGCCCACATTTTCAGCAGGCGTTGGTCGAGATGTTGAGATTTCGATCTTTTATTCCTGATTTTAGATATCTCTGATTTTAGACGGCTTCTAAACAACGCCCAAATGGGTCGGTATTTGCAAGCCTTTGGGTAGGGCCGCTGCTCCCAACTCTTTGCCCTGTATCAGCACGCCAAAGTTGCCCAGCCGCAGGGGGTCGATCAGTGCTTGCAGGCGATCGCGCTGTTGCAGTATTTCTGCCAGGTTCACCTCGGTTCCCGGTTCAGGATGGGAGAGGGCCGCCAGGCGATCGCCCAGCCCCAGCGCCATCAAAAATAAGCCCTGCGGCACAAAGCCCAGCGTGTCTAACCCGCAGCGATCGCCCTGTCGCTCCAGCGCGGTGAAATCGACGTGCGCCGTCAGGTCTTGCCGCCCAATGTGCAGGTAAGGATCGGAATGGTGTGCGTGTTGGTAATAGCACTGGAGCGTGCCTGTGGTGCGGGTGGGGCTATAGTAGCGCTGCGCCGGATAGCCGTAGTCGATGGTGAGGACATAGCCGCGATGCAGCCGATCTGCCACCGTTTGCATCCAGTCCAGCGCCGCCAGGTTGACCTCAGTGCGATAGCCGTCGGGATAGCGCTCCGACAGCAGATCCACTCCCACTAGCTCAAAATACTCCGCCAGTCTTGGCGTAGAGAGGTCGCCCAGCGTCTCGACAAAGCGAGGTGTTGCGCCTGCAACTGGCTCTGGCGCAAGGGTGACGTAGATTTCCTGGAGTTGCCCCTGGGCGATCGCCACCTGATGCACCGGAAACGCATCCACCAGTTCGTTTGAAAAAAAGCAGCCCGTCACAGAATCGGGCGGCATCTCTTCCCAGCCACACCAGCGCACCTGGCCAGAGTCTGCCAAAGGCTTGAGCCGACGCTGCTGCTCTGCCCGCATCGCCGCCGAAATTTCCACAATTACGTAATCCACGGCTTCAAAGCAGGCGTGATGTTCTCGGTAGAGGTAGCGAAGCACATCCGCCGCCAAAATCCCCTGCCCTGCGCCCATTTCCACCAGCGTAAAGGGACGTGGAGTGTCTAGCAAATGCCATAGCTCAGCAAACTGCTCCGCCAGCAGTTCCCCAAACGCTACGTCCAGATGAGGCGAGGTGTAGAAATCTCCTGCCGCGCCGATGGCTGAAGCAGTTGTGGCGTAATAGCCGTAGTCCGGGTCGTAGAGGGCGATCGCCATAAACTCAGCAAACGAGATGCGCCGCTGCGGATGGGCGACGATGCGCTGGGAAAGGCGATCGCACAATGGCAGATTGCTATCGTCAAGATCAGACGAACCGGGACACATAAAGAGAATTCCATAGCCCTGCTCAATCATTATTTCCTGAGTCGCCACACCCGGAAACACGACTACCCCGATCGCGCTCCCAACCATTGCCCCAAAGCTCAATCATTATTTCCTGAGTCGCCACACCCGGAAACTCTTCATACCGACCCAGCCGTCAAGACATCCCCAAAAAAGTAACCAAACCCCGCCGCACACAAGCAGCCTTCAGAAAAACCCCATCACCCACCCTACCCAACTCTCCCCTCTTCGTTCTTCCTTCTTCGTTCTTCCTTCTTCCCTCTTCCCCCATAGATAGACCACCCCCCCCACCATAGATACTCAAATATGTAGTTTTATTGCTGATTTTTCTTAAGTTATGTTAACGTATAAGTACAACCTAAAGACAACCTAGAGAGGTCTTTGAGCTATGCAAACCCAAGAATCCAAGTTTGGTTTTACTCAGTTTGCGGAAACCTGGAACGGTCGTCTGGCAATGCTGGGCTTTGTGATTGGTCTGGCTACGGAACTGTTAACGGGTCAGGGCATCCTGTCCCAACTGGGTCTGATGTAGGTGACTTTCCCAGGTTTGCGAAAGCAACTTGGGCGGCGAGTCTGCTACGGACTTTCACGTTTCATCCTTGATATCTCCTTCGCAAGGTGCGGCTTCGGTCGCACCTTTTTATGTTTTTTATGTTCTACGTGGCTTTGTCGCACTTTTCTATCCAAACTTATCTATCAAAACTTAGGCAATTGGATAATCTTTTGCCAGCACAGCCCGCAGCATACACTGTTTCCTGACCCTCATCGCTTCGACCAATCATGCCTGTTTATCTGGCTCTGGCAATTGGCAATTCTCGGCTACACTGGGTGGCATTTTCGGGGGAGGAACTGCTGCACTGGTGGGATTCGGACTATTGGACGGCGGCGGCGATCGCCCAGTTTGCTGCCGATCCTGCGTCTGCCGGATTGCCAATTCCAGGTGAGGTTTTATTGCAAGCGCCAGTTCCATTGGCGATCGCCTCCGTTGTGCCCGCGCAGACAGACCTCTGGCAGCAGTATCCCGCCCGGCAGATCCTTACCTTGGCGGATGTGCCCCTAGCCAAGATGTATCCCACCTTCGGTATCGATCGCGCCCTGACCCTCTGGGGGGCAATCTGTTCTCTGGGCGCACCCGTGCTGGTCATCGATGCTGGAACGGCCCTCACCTTCACCGCTGCTGATCGAGCAAACACCCTGCTGGGCGGCGCAATTCTGCCAGGCCTGCGGCTCCAGCAGCAAGCCCTCGCCCAGGACACGGCTGCTCTACCGCTCGTTGCGCTCCAGCCAGACCTAAACCTGCTGCCACCGCGCTGGGCCACCGACACACCCACCGCCATCCGCTCCGGCATTCTCTACACGCTGCTGGCTAGCCTCCAAGACTTTGCCCGCGATTGGCTGTTGCAGGAACCAGAAGGGGCGATCGCCCTCACAGGCGGCGACTCCGCCCTGCTCCACCAGGCGCTCTCTCAACAAAACCCAGCCCTCGCTGCCCGCATTCATCGTGACCCAGCACTTATCTTTCGCGGCATCCCCGCGCTGCGAAACTGGAGCCTAATTTGATTAGGGCAAATATTTGATTAGGGCAAATAACCTCGAACCCTTACTGATAACCTTTACTCTATCCCCCTCAAGGCAGAGGATTAGCCGGCCGACTGACATCAGAGCTAATTTATCAAAGAAAAAAGGAAGAGAGAAAAGCCAACCTCAGAACGAGCTTTAGGCTCAATGACAGATGTCTCTAGAGCCGGTCTATGAGTCGCCTACCCGAAATCGCCAATCCCAAGCGCAAAGCCTATCCCAGCGACATGAGTGATACAGAATGGGCAGTCTTGCAACCGCTGCTGCCAACGGGTAAGGGCTTCGGTCGTCCTCGAGAAGTGGACTTTCGAGAGATTCTCAATGCTATCTTCTACGTGCAATGCAGTGGCTGCCAGTGGGAAATGCTGCCCCATGACTTTCCGCCTTATGGAACGGTCTACTTCTACTTTCGTAAATGGCATCGCAAAGGGGTTTGGCAACAGATTCATGACCAACTGCGAGACACCTTACGACAGAGCATGGGCAGAGACAGCGATTCCAGCGTGGCGATTGCCGATTCCCAATCGATCAAGACCGCCGAAAAAAGGGGGGGCTGCGGCTTTGACGGTGGCAAAAAGGTTAAGGGACGTAAGCGCCACCTGGTCGTAGACTCTCAAGGGCTTTTGATTGGGGTGGTGGTGACCGAAGCCAATGCCTCAGAACGGCTTGGGGCATTGGTTACGCTCGATGAAGCAAGCGATAAGCTCTCCAAGCTAGAGGTCGTGTGGGTAGACCAGGGGTATAGTGGCAAGAAGTTTGCCGAGGCGGTCAAACAGGCTTGTGGAGAACACGTCCGAGTTGAGGTCATCAAACGAACGGCTCAAACCTTTGAGGTTCTGCCTAAACGCTGGATTGTGGAGCGAACTTTTGGCTGGTGGAATCGCTATCGACGCTTGAGCAAAGACTACGAATTGTATTGTGAGATGAGCGAAGCCATGATTTATGGAGCCATGATTCGTGTGATGCTCAAACGCCTGGCGGCTTAGAGACTTTATAAATCAGCTCTCAAACACTGTGGATAATTATGAGTCAGAAGCGTTATATTGTCGATCTAAGCGACGCTGAAATTCAAGCGTTGGAAACCCTTTTGAGAACTGGAAAACATTCAGCCCGCAAACTCACCCGTGCGCGTATTCCATTGCAAGTGAATCAGGGTAAAATCGACCGAGAAGTCGTGGACAACTTAGGGGTGAATCTTTCAACAGTCGAGCGAACCCGTGAGAAGTTTGTCCACTCAGCCACATTGGAGGAAGCTCTCAATGATCGCCCCCATCCTCCCAAACCTCGTAAGCTCGATGCCAAAGCAGAAGCCCTGCTGATTGCGACCGCTTGCTCAGATGCACCCGATGGGCGGGCTGAGTGGACAATGCAGTTGTTAGCCAACCGCCTGGTTGAACTGCAAGTAGTGGAGTCAATTTCGGATGAAACCGTGCGCCAGACACTGAAAAAAACGACGTTAAACCGTGGCTGAAACAGCAGTGGTGCATTCAGTGGTTAGAATTCAGCAGGAATGCCGCTGGAAGGGGCAGGTTGTCTGTTAGGGTTAAAAGTACGTTCTCAACGCACGTTCAAATCTTTTACACCAGCAAGCAGCACGCCAGCGGGTATGGATACCAAAGCATTCAAGCGATCGCTCAACAACTCCGAAAACTATCACAGAAAGGGCTTCGGACACGACGCAGAAGTCTCCGGGCAGATGCAGTCGGAATATCAGAGCGACCTGATCCAGCAAATTCGCGACAACGGCTACACGCTGAAGCGGGGCGATGTAACGATTCGACTGGCGCAGGCATTCGGCTTTTGCTGGGGCGTAGAGCGGGCAGTGGCCATGGCCTACGAAACGCGGCAGCACTTCCCCACCGAGCGCATCTGGATTACCAACGAAATCATCCATAATCCCTCGGTCAACCAGCGCTTGCGGGAGATGCAGGTACAGTTTATTCCCGTAGAAGCGGGGCAAAAAGATTTTTCTGGCATTGAGTCGGGCGATGTGGTGATTCTGCCTGCTTTTGGCGCGAGCGTGCAGGAAATGCAGTTGCTCAACGACAAGGGCTGCACCATTGTCGATACGACCTGCCCCTGGGTGTCCAAAGTGTGGAACTCGGTTGAAAAGCACAAGAAAAACGCCTACACCTCCATCATTCACGGCAAGTACAACCACGAGGAGACGATCGCCACCAGTTCTTTTGCAGGCACGTATCTGATCGTGCTGAACCTGGCACAGGCGCAGTACGTGGCAGATTACATTCTAAATGGGGGCGATCGCCAGGAATTTCTCGCTAAGTTCAAAAACGCCCATTCCGACGGCTTCGACCCCGACCGCGACCTAGAATGTGTCGGCATCGCCAACCAGACCACCATGCTAAAGGGCGAAACGGAGCAAATCGGCAAGCTGTTTGAGCGCACCATGATGCAGAAATACGGCCCCGACCAGTTGAATCAGCATTTCCTCGCCTTCAACACCATCTGCGATGCCACGCAGGAGCGGCAGGACGCGATGTATGACCTGGTGGATGCGCCGCTGGATTTGATGGTGGTCGTCGGTGGCTACAACTCGTCCAACACGACGCACCTGCAAGAAATCGCCATCGATCGCAGCATTCCGTCCTACCACATCGACAGTGGCGATCGCATCGGGCCCGGCAACCGCGTCCAGCACAAGCCGCTGCACCAAGATTTGACCGTCACCGAAAACTGGCTGCCCGATGGCCCCATCACCGTCGGCATCACCTCCGGAGCCTCCACCCCCGATCGCATTGTGGCGGAAGTGATTGAAAAAATCTTTGAGCTAAAAGGGGCCCTGGCGCTGGCTTGATGGCTGGCTTGGTGACTTAGCTTAAATGTCACTTAAATGTCTCAGATGTTTACAAATTTGTGAGTATTGGCTCATCGCCCTGTTAGATCGGGTAACCTGGCCTCAAAGGGTAGGTGCTGCTAGCGGCGATTCTTCTGCGGAAACCCGTGGCAAACGCCCCTCTTGTATTTGGGATTTCCTGGTTTTTAGAAATGTCTGCCATCGACCTATTCTCAGCCGTGCTATCGGGTGCTTCGCTGCTTGACCCCGCATCTGACCTGGGCGCAATGCCTCTGGGCATGGTTCATTCCGCTGCAATGCACTCGGCGATCGCCCATTCCGGCATCACCAGCTTTGGTGCAGTAGGCGACTTTTCCCGCACCCACTGTCTGGCGATCTGCGCGGTGCTAGTTCCGGCAAACCTGCTGGCGACGCTGCAAACGCTAATCTTTGTGGGGCTAGGTCGCCCCCGCTCCACAATCCGCCTGATCACCAGCTTCGCCAGCCTCTACGCCGCTGTGATGATTCTGCACGTCGTCACTTGGTTTGTGGTGGGCGTGGTGATGTTGCCGACCTTCGTGCTGTCGGGGTTGGGCGCTCTGTGTCTGGGGCTAAATCTGTGGGCGATCGCCCAGCCTCATCGCCTTTCTGGTTTTTTGCATCGCCTGGTGGATTGGGGCCACTCCCTCATAGACAACCGCTTCCTGAGCGCATCCAGCCTCCCAGAGCAAAGCTAGCGGCCAGCGATAATATAGAGTCGATACACCCCCCTCGCTTCGTTCTATTCCTGCATCCCTTCGTAGAGCAGGCGGGCAAATAGCCGTGCGCCGTCGTCGGTTTTCAGTCGCGCATAGCTGGGCGGCGCAGAGTGCCCCACTGCCCGCAAGTCAGACAGCAGTTCTGGGTGAAACTGGCAGGTAAACGAGCGGCGCACCTGCTTGCTTTCAAAATCTCGATAAATGATGCAGGTCGCAGAACACTCGGTCACGACTTCTTCGCCAATCGTGGTGGAGCATAAGATTTCCACCGCATCCGGCAGCTTGAGCAGCCACGCCAGACGACTCCCCGCAATGACGGAGCGGTAGGGAATCATAGCATCGTGCAGCAATCGATAAGCCCAATTTGCAAACAAAATGGCTTCTTCGTTCACCTCATCGGAGTGAAACATGGCGATGTTGATTTCGCGTTCGTACTCAATGGCGGTATCAATCACGCCTTCGTACTGATCGGCTGTAATTTCGTGCGCTGTGATCAACTCTTCGGGAATGCCCGACGCATCCCCATCGGGCGACTGGTAGTGATGAAGCTGGCGATCGCCCACTTCCTTGTGTTCGTTTGGGCCCACCGCAAACTCTGGATGATCCCAGCCCTCGGCAATCACATGGCCATTGCGCTTGGTAATCTTGAGCGAACTGCCGACCGCTTCGATGCGCTGGCACACCCGCCGCAAAGCCTTTAGCATTTTTCCATCCGGATCGCGGGGCAGCGAGTCCAGACTTAGCACCTCCCGGACGGCTTGTTTAATCAGGTTAATATGCCCCTGCGCCGCCAACTGATGCCCCAGACAGATGAACAGCGCCAGCGCACTAATGGGCGATCGCGAGATCAGCAGCCGCTCCACCAACTGATGCAAATCCGCCAGCGAACACTTGGCCCTGTCAAACGTAGACGCATCACGGACAGACGGATCGCCGCCTTCCACTACAACGGCCAGCCCAGCGGTGATCAGCGGCACCACCACGTCCAGGTCGAGCAGCCCAGACGACCACATGGGAAACAAGATGGAATCGCAATCGGCGATCTTTTGAGCAATGTAGGCTACGTTGAGAGACGCTCGGACTTCTTCTCCAAGGGGGTTTCGTCCGACGTGTTCCCAGGGTTCAATAATGGCGATCGCACTGCGAAACAGCGCCGGATGTCGCAGCAAAAAATCTAGCTCTGCCTGGGAAGCAATCACCTTTTCCAAGGGTTTCTGCGCTCCCCATCGAAATTCGGTGTTTTCGGTAAAGAGGGAGTCATCGGGCAGGGGGTCAGGCGAATGGCGATCGGCCAAAAACTGCCCAATCAGCACATGCACTGATTCAAAATCCGAATCTCCTTCGCTCAGATAGCCCGGACGCAGCCGCCACTGGCTCATTTGGGCTGCTGGATGTAGCGCCTGGGGTGTATTGGCTAAGCTCATATCCGCTCCTGGTGTAACGTGCCCTTTGGTATATTGACTCTGACCGAATAATATACCGCTGATTGTCCTGGCTCAGTTGTAATTGACCAGCGCATTGATAACCGCATCAGCATTGACAACCGCATTAGCGGCCGCAACAACTGCTGGATCACACCCCACATCCTGATCTCTCCGCTGTCAAGCGCCTGCATCAATCCCTGCATCAATCATCGAGATTTATCGAGATTTGGCATAAGAATCGTAAGCAGCGGATATGAGGTGCTGCTCACTGCGGACTGGCCCCCATCCATCGTGAATCTATTTGGAGGGGCGTTGGAGGTTAGCGGTTGAGTGTGTATCAATGGATTTGGGAGTAATAAGTGCTGACAGCATCGCTTGCCCCGTTCCTCAGTACAGCCACTAATACAGCACCAGTACAGCCACCAGTACAGCCACCTCTAGCCCTCCCTCTCTCGCCTCGGACTTCTGTCGTCACCCTATCCTCGCTATGATTCACCTTCCCTCCAAACGCTTGTCTCTCTTCTCTGCTGTGGTACAGTCAGCTTGCAAACCCCTCGCCAAAGCCTTTCTAGCGGCGATCGCCCTTGGCATCACCCTCGGTAGTATCCCCATCACAGCGCTGGCGCAGGACTACGTTCCCCCCAACCGCGGCCTGCCCGGACGGCGCGAAGGCGGCGGCACTCGCGGCTGTTGGACAAGCACAGTTCCCGGTAGACAGAACCGCCTCACAGCCATCGTTCCGGCACAAAACCTGGGCTATACCCTCAGCGAATATCCCACCTTTTTCGTCTACGTTCCGGCTGCCTATGCTGAAAAAGCCGCAGCAGCCGAGCTAATCCTGACCGACGACCAGGACACCGAAATCTATCGCACCAGCTTTAGCACGGGCAATCAGTCTGGCATTCTCCGCATCAGCCTGCCTGCCGAAGCGAACATGGCTCCCCTGGAAATCGGTCGCGATTATCACTGGAGCTTTGCCCTAGTTTGCGACCCCAATGACCTGTCGGGCAACCTGGTGGTGGATAGCTGGATTCAGCGTGTGCAGCCCTCTGCGGAACTGGCCGCAGCGATCGCCACGACCAGCCCTGCCGATTTGCCCGCGCTCTATGCCCGCTCCGGCATCTGGTACGAGGCGATCGCCAGCCTCACAGACCCCTATCGCCAGCCCACCGATGGGGCGATCGTGAGCCAGTGGCAAAATTTGCTGAACTCTGTTGGGTTAAGCAACATTGCGGCTGAACTGCCCATTGCTCCGCCAAACCTATCGCAGCGATCGCCCCAATAGCAGGCACAGCCTAAGGTTCGACTCCGGAGATGGCGACGGACGATTCAAATCGAGTCGCCGTCTTTGAAAATCCTAAAGACTTAAGACATAGCTTAGAACAAACAAAACTGCCCCAAACTGGGTCGTAGAATAGCAAGCAACACATTCATAGTCGGGCGCACGGTGAAATTATGACGGCTTGCGAATACAGACCTGGTTTGGACGGGGTGCCCGCCACCCAATCCAGCATTAGCTTTGTCGATGGTCAGAATGGCATTCTGGAGTACCGGGGCATTCACATTGAGGAACTGGCGAAACACAGCACGTTTCTAGAAACCTCCTATCTGCTGATTTGGGGCGTGTTGCCCACCCGTGAAGAATTGGCAGACTTTAAGCACGAGGTGCAAACGCATCGACGGCTAAAGTACCGCATCCGCGACATGATGAAGTGCTTCCCAGAGAGCGGTCACCCGATGGACGCGCTCCAAGCCTGTGCCGCAGCGCTGGGGCTGTTCTATTCTCGGCGGGCGCTCGAAGACCCGGCCTACATCCGGGCAGCAGTGGTGCGGCTGCTGGCCAAAATTCCCACGATGGTCGCAGCGTTTCAACTGATGCGAAAGGGAAACGACCCTATTCAGCCCCGCGACGATCTGGACTATGCTGCTAACTTTCTCTACATGCTGACGGAGCAGGAACCTGACCCGCTAGCGGCGCAGATTTTTGATGTCTGCCTAACCCTCCATGCAGAACACACCATCAACGCATCGACCTTTTCGGCAATGGTGACGGCTTCAACGCTGACCGATCCCTATGCGGTGGTTGCGTCGGCCGTGGGGACGCTTGCCGGGCCGCTACACGGTGGCGCGAACGAAGAAGTGATTTTAATGCTGGAGGAAATCGGCTCCGTGGAAAACGTGCAGCCGTACCTGGAGACCTGCCTAGAGCGCAAGTCCAAGATTATGGGCTTTGGGCATCGGGTGTATAAGGTGAAAGACCCCCGCGCCATTATCCTGCAAAACCTGGCAGAGCAACTGTTTGAGAAGTTTGGACGCGATCACTATTACGACATTGCGATCGCCATGGAAAAGGCGGTCGAAGAGAAGCTGGGTCACAAGGGAATTTATCCCAATGTGGACTTTTACTCTGGGCTGGTATACCGCAAGTTGGGGATTCCGACAGACCTGTTTACGCCCGTGTTTGCGATCGCCCGTGTAGCGGGCTGGCTAGCCCACTGGAAGGAGCAACTCGAAGCCAACCGTATCTTCCGTCCCACCCAGGTCTACACTGGCAGCCACAACATGCCCTATATTCCTATCGATGAGCGCAATGGACTCGTCAGCAATTCTCCGGTTCCAGAGCTGGTTGCCAAGTAGATTCCGGAAAGCATTTACGAAGTCTTGCCAGTTTTTAATGAACTTGGGAACAAGAGAGGGTTAAACCCCCTTGCGGAATTTATGGAGGCTTGAGATTATTTAATCAAGTGACGATTTTCAGGAACTCCAAACCTCTGGGCTTTATGTCTAGGGGTTTTTTATTGCTAATTTCCAATTCGCTGATGTGGCGCAATGCGAATGACGCGACACCTCATGATATCTCATTTTGATAGATACTCTGTTTTGATATCCTACTATAGACTACAGCACCACCCTATCTATTTCTGATAGCTTTCTGATAGCTTTACAATCCCTACACTAAGAGCTTGAAGTTGAGGATATCTGGATTTAGGCGCACTTGGCTGGCGGATATTTCGCCCACCAGCCTTTGGAATGCGCCAGGACTGATTCGGTGAAAGAATTCCGTGAATGAGTCCTCTACCTTAGGTTATGTAGGGTATGCGTGGCTAATGTATGGGTGTGGTATATATGTGGGTGTATGCACCTATGCGCGGGAAGGCTCCTGTCTGCCATACCGTCTTTTAGAACTAGATTAGAACTAGAACATTTCGGCAATTGAGCCAGCGTAAGTAAGCTAAAGTATGCGGATCATAGAGGTCAAATTTTCTGAAGTCAGTTAATTCTATGGCTTCAGAAATCTTTGAGATCCTTCGTCCTTTCCCATCAAAATTCAGGAAAGTTCAGTATTTTTTCGGACTGCTTGCGTTCTCACCCAGAATGCCAGCCCTTTTGCGAGGTTTCACTCAGATTTAGCGCGTCTTAGCCGATTTTTCAACTCTTTATAAAACTTCGATAAAGCTAGCTCAATTCGTCCTCAGGGGGCGATCGCCCAAAACTGTCTCTCACCAATTCACGCTCTCACCAATTCACGTTGAGCTAGCTCGCAGGCTGATTGGGGTTTTGTTTCCAAATCACCACGAAGGTTGCAGAGCGATCGCTCGCCCGCACTAAGTTGATATAACGAACGGTGCCTTCCTTTTCCATTTTGTAGAGCTCCCCGCCACCATATTCTCCCTCTGGAGTGAAGGCAAATCCCTCAAACATCTGCTGCACCTCTGCCAGTACCTCGTCAGGCCGACGGCGTGAAGCCCACAAAATATTGTCAATCATCGGCAAAGACGCTGCGGCGAGGGAGGGATCAGCTTCAGCCGCAGCAATACTTTCAGCCGTAAAAAACAGCTCTGGCTGAGGAAACTTGTAGTACGGAATGTTTAGCCCCGCCGTCTCACTCGCTGCAACCCCCGCCAAATTTCCTTGAAACTGACCCCACAAATCCTGAAGCTCTTGCTCCTCTGCTGTTAGTTCTGCTGGGAGAGCGGCTGTGGTTTCTGGGGTTAGGGGCACTTCCTCCGAGATCGGAGTTGGTTCTGCTGCTGGGGAAGCTTCGGGTTCTGAGGTGGGCGAAGCCTGGGGCGTTGGCTCTACGCTGGGGGATGCGACCGGAGATGGGGATGGTGCTACCCTGGGAACCGGATTCGGACTAGGGCGCGGCACTGGAGTTGGGCGTGCGGGCTGAACCTTGGGACGGGGGGGAGTTGCCGTTGGTGTGGGCTGTGGAGGAGGAGCTACTTTGGGAACGGGTCTTAGGCTGGCTAGCGAAACAGGTGGCTCCTCTGCAACTTCTTCCGTTGCTTCTGGCTCTGGCTCAGAGGCAATGGGCAGCCCCAGCACGAGCGCATGGAGCGCGACAGAAGCCACCAGCATCGGCCGCCAGAACATCTGCCACGGCGAGGAAGACTTGTGAACTTGGAGTGTGGCGGCTGGCAGACGCGGAGTTGACTGTCCCATGATGAAAGAATGATTGGCTTGAAGAGACTGGGATGAATGTTGAAGGGCTTGTGAAAAAGCTTGTGTAGAAAAGAGCGCGAAGAGAGAAATTTGAGGGTGCGATCGCCCGCTTAATTGCGACAGTTGTCCATCTGTCACTGCTTGTCTATCACTGTCTGTCTGTCACCGTTTGTCTATCACTGCTTGTCTATCACCGACAGAGAGTCTCCCTGGAACAGACTCAAAGAAACTGCTCCAAGGAGACCAGAGACTAACCAATCAGCAAAGCGTTGAAAGCAAACCGTCAGGCGCTTCTATCGCTGAGCTTCGAGGCGCAGAAGTTCCTGGATGCTGATTCCTACGGTTTCCCGATTAGCAAAGCGGGTGCCGAATTCGTTGCGCTCCAGCAGTTGGCGAGCCAGCGTGTAGCCTTCGCTGGGCAGACGAACGTAGCCAACCTCGTCCACAAGCTGAGGGCTGCTCAGGTAGAAGGACACAAACTGGCGAACTTCTGGACGCTGGGCAGCGCGATCGCTCACGTAGATAAAGACGGGGCGAGATAGCGGCGTGTAGGTGTTGTTTTCTACAGTCTCGCGGCTCGGCGCGACAGGGCGACCGTTGCCGTTGTCAATAGCAACCGACTTGAGGCGGTTCCGGTTTTCTTCATAGTAGGCAAAACCGAAATAGCCCATTGCACCCTGGTCTTGAACAACACCCTGCACCAGCACGTTGTCATCTTCGCTGGCGGTGTAGTCGCTGCGGCTGTCTCCTGCCTTGCCGTTGATGGCTTCAGTGAAGTAGTCAAAGGTTCCAGAGTCGGTTCCAGGGCCATACAGGTTCATGCGGACATTGGGGAAGCCGCTGCGAACTTGGCTCCAGTTGTTGATGGTGCTACCCGGTTCCCAGATTTTCTTCAGTTCAGCAGTGGTCAGGCTGGTCGTCCAGGTGTTGCGGGGGTTGACCACAACCGTCAGTGCGTCATAAGCAACGGGCAGTTCGATGTAGTTGATGCCTGCCGCACGGCACTTCTCAATTTCAGATTGACGGATTGGGCGAGAAGCGTTGGAGATATCCGTTTCACCCGCGCAGAACTTGCTAAAGCCGCCGCCTGTGCCAGAGATTCCAACGGTAACGTTGACATCCCGATTGATCTTCATGAATTCTTCGGCCATGGCTTCGGTGATCGGGAACACCGTGCTAGAACCGTCGATTTTGATTAGGCGATTTGTTTGTGAAAACACAGCAACGGGTACGCTCACCGCTGCCACTGTTGCGGCGATCGCTCCCAAAACCTTCACAAAGCGATTCACCTTAACTCCATTCGCCACCATAGGTCTGCGCTCCCAAAGCATGTAAGAACTGTCTGCTTAAACACACGTAGCGTAGCGGCCGAGCGTTAAGAACTGATAATCCTATAGTGGGGGTTTACGTTAAGAAATGGCGATCCTTGGGTTAAGGCGACAGGGCGATCGCAGTTCTGGCGATTCAGTTTTGGCGATTTTGGATTTTGGCGATTTTGAATTTTAGATTGGCGATTTGAGATTCCAGCAGGCGCTAGTCATCTGGAAATTGCCAGCAGGCGCTAATCATCTGGAAATTGCCAGCAGGCGCTAGTCATCTGGAAATTGCCAGCAGGCGCTAGTCATCTGGAAATTGCCAGCAGGCAATATATTCCACGCGAATACTGCCGCAGGTGCAAGGGGCTTCTGTGGAAGCAACCCATTCGCGATCGCACTGGCGGCAGTGGCAAAAAATATTGTTGTAGTTCGCCGCATCCAGCACGCGCTGCCATTCGGCGAGTTCTTCGGGCGTAAGGTGAGACATAAGGGGTTAGGAGTGTTGGGGTGTTGGGGAGAGACGGAAAAGGAAGAACGAAGAACGAAAAAGGAAGAATGAAGAATGAAAAATTAAAACCTCTTCCTTTTTCTGTTTTCTCTTTTCTTTTTTTCTCCCACCCTATCACTCCACCACTCCAAACACCGTTAGCGTTGTCGCTAATTGACTGGCACCACGGCCGCCTGCAAGTTTGCGCTGCTGAGTCGTTGCAGCATTTGATCAGCCGTGGCGCGATCGCGGAATAGACCCGCTTGCATCACAACCTGCCCATTAATCACTGTGCGGAATGCATCGGGCACAATAGAGCGCACACGAGTTTGCACGTCGGGAGAACTGCCATTCACCACCACCCGGAAGCTAAAGCCTAGCGAAGAGGCCAACGGCGACGCGGGCTGAGGCGCTCCGCTAAACACAGGGGGACGGGCAGAACCGACCTGACCGGGCGGGGTTTGTCCCAGTGGCATAGGCGGCAGCGACGGTACGGGCAGCACTGCCACCGATTCGGGTGCGCTGACCGATGGCGGCGGCGGCGGCAGAGGAATGCCGTTCACAATGGTCGGCGACCCGGTGCTGGGCGCAGGTGCGGGTGTGGGTCGAGTTACCACAACGCCGGAGGCCGGGGGCGGCACAGGAATCTCAACTGGGGCAGAGCCAACGGGTCGAGACGGCTGAGGTGCGGGCGTAACCACGATTGGCGCAGGGGAGGGTGCGGGTGTTGTGGGACGCGGCGTAACGGGTGCAGGGTTCGTGGCGATTGGGCGCGAGGCACTGGTCAGCGCCGCCAGCGATAGGTCATTGGTCAGGTACAGGTGCCCTAGAGGCTGCCCATTGAACGTGCGGCGGCTAAGATACCAGCCGGGGTTGAGCTGAATTCGGTTGAAGCCGCTGGCAGCGCTGCGAGATCGACCAATTTCCAATGTGCCGCTGCCGCTGCTGGGCTGGGCGTAGAGGATGATTTGGTTGCCCTGAGTCACAGTGCGGAGGGTGTATTGCAGACCCAGATCCTGTCCGCCAACGCGCACCGAGTAGCCGTTGCGGTCGGTGGCGCGGGCGCAAATGCCGGTAAAGTCAAACCGGGTCATCAGGGCATCAACGGTGCCATTGCTCGATTCTTGCCAGCAGGCGCGGGCATTGCTGACCTGTTCCAAAATGGTGATGCGACTGCCACCTGCGCTGCCCAGCACCACAAAGCGGCTTTGGTCAACCTGGGTGTTGTTGAAGGTGGTGGCGATCGCCTGTTCGTTTAACCCACCCATGCCCAGGCTCAGGGCAGTCAGGGCGGTGAGGGACAACCAGTGTGGACGTTCCATACTCTCTCTCGATGTGGATGTTCAAGGTGTGGCGTTTTCCCTGATTCATAAGAGCGTGCCTAAAAGCGTAATCCTGAGTTCGGTAGATGGGCCGAAAATTCGGCAAAATTATCAAACTTTTCCACTGGGGACTTCCGCAGATCCGCAGAAATTTGCTCGAATTTTTAACGAGCAGCGAGATTGTTTGGTCTGCGTGCTAGCGCGATCGCACGCAAAAGCCAGGGGTCAATCTCCGCAGCTTGCCTTGCAAAGCAAAGGGCGATCGCCGCTGAGTTGACCACACTGCGCCCGGTTCAGGCGGTTTGCAATCCCTGGGTGAAAGCTTGTGAATCTAGTGACGCGGCTCTTGCTGTAGAAGTTTCGCCACAGGGAGAGAAAGTTTTTGCCCCCGTTCTAGCCTCCGTTTTAACCCCAGACTATAGCCCCGGTTTTAATCCCAGACTATAGCCCCAGATTGATCAGCAATTCCTGCATTTCGCCCCAGCTTAGCCCTTGCTGAAGATAGACCGGATGTGCCGGGTTATAGGGCCCCTGGAGGCGATCGATGCTGAGAATCTCTGCATCTGGCGGCAGCACGGGAACGTCAGGATCGTAGGCCGTGGGGCGCGTTAGTGAACTAGAGAAGCCGCGAAAAATGGCGACCTGATCGTCTCCGTCGGCTGTGCGGGCAGTGACCAGCAGAACTTCGCTGGGGTGCTTGAGGGTGTATCGTTCCAGGCGGGTTCCGGGAGACATGCGGGGAGTGGAGGGTTAAGGTTGCTTTCGGTTCAACACTGTATCACTCTGCCACCCCATTATGCTTCTCTAGCTGCCAATGATTGGATCGAGGGCGGCAATCAGGCGATCGCACTCTTCCAGGGTGTTGTAATGCACCATGCTGACGCGCACCACGCCGTTTTGCTGCGCCAGGCCCAGGTCTTCGATCAGCCGTCGAGCATAGAAATCTCCATAGCGGATGCCGATGTGATGCCGATCGATCTGCGGCGGAATCGTGGCGCTGTTGAGTTGACCGACCGTGAAGGCAATGGTGGGCACGCGGCGATCGCGATCTGCGGTGGGGTCGCCCCAGAGTTTCACGCGGGGCTGGCTGTGGAGATAGCTGAGGAGGCGATCGCTCAGTTGCGCCTCATGCTCGGCTATGCGGTCGAAGGCCTCGCTGAGGCGGCCGAAAAGGTCACTGGCGGGGCGATCGCTGCCATGCTGCACGGCCAGATCGCTCAGATAATCCACAACACCCGCCGCGCCATAGCTCAGTTCAAAATTCACATTTCCAGGCTGAAACTTGTAGGGAATCGTTTCCTGGCTGATGAAGTAGTGATTGATTCCCGGCATGGTCAGCAGGTGTTCCCGCTTGCCATACAACAGCGCGTAGTGCGGCCCGTAGACTTTGTAGAAGCTGAACACGTAAAAATCCACGTCTAGCGCCTGCACATCCACCTGGCGATGGGGCGCATAGGCCACGCCATCTACGCAGATCATCGCGCCGCGCTCATGCACCAAGTTGGCGATTTGGCGAATTGGGTTAATGGTGCCCAGGATATTGGAAACATGGGTCAGCGCCACCAGCCGAGTGCGTGGGGTCATTAGCTGTGCCAGTGTGTCCAGATCAAGCTGGAGCGTTTCTGGATTCAGGTTCCAAAACTTGACGATGATGCCCTGCTTCCGCAGGTCTAGCCAGCAGCCAATGTTAGATTCATGGTCGCAATTTGTGACAATGATCTCATCACCGGGGCGAAAGGTCTGCCCCAGGCACAACGACAAGATCCGCAGCAGCAGCGTGGTGGAACCGCCCATCACCACTTCGCCCGGCTCAGCGGCGTTGATTAGCATCGCGGCGGCTTGGGCTGCTTCGGCAACCCGTGCAGTCGATTGCTGCGACACGTCGTAGGATGCGCCAAGCTGCACATTGGTCGTCAGCAGGTAATCGCTGATGCGATCCGCAACCCGCTTCAGGGTTTGGGAACCGCCCGCATTGTCAAAAAACACCCACTCTCCTGCCAGGGCAGGAAACTGGGCGCGGACGTAATCAAGCTGGAGCGGACGAGCAGTCGTGAGCATGGCGAATCCTGGGATAGTTGGGCGATAGTTGGGTAAGACTTACGCAGTTGGACAATTTCTCGCGGGCGCAGCCTGCGAGAAATTGTCCAAAGTCCAGAAAGCTTATCGCAAGGGCGTAAGTCTGGTTAGGTTCAGAACAAGACCGTAAGAACCTAGTCCAGAATACCCGGCGATCGCCCCTTTATTCCCAATGCAGCCTCCCAATACCGCTTCCCAATGCAAGCTGCCAATGCAAGCTGCCAGTACAACCTGTTTGCTCTACTGTCCTAATCCACCCAGACCACACGCACAAAATGGGTTGGCTGTCCCCAGCGATCGCCCTGGTTTTCCACCGATAGAATCGCCAGGTTAAACGGAATTGCTGTCGTCAGGTAGCGCTGGGCAATTTGCCCTGCATCCGGCGCAATGCTCGCCGCCGCCGTTGCCGCCAGCCCCAGTCCCAAAATCTGCCCCAGCGGATCTTTGGGCAGCACCAGCTGAGCGCCCATCAGCAGCCCCGCCGTCAGCAAGATGCCGACCGATAGATTCGTGCCGCAGCGGGGATGCACTGCCAAATTCCACTCGCCCCCCACCATTCGATGCAGCGCCGTCTGGGCTGCTCGCCGCAGTTGCTCAGTGTCCACCGCGCCGTAAATGTAGAAGCCCGTTTCAGTAGACATGCCACCGAGGCGATCGCCCATGCCGCCTCCGAATTCAAGCGCATCCAGGCGAAATACGGC
>NZ_DVEA01000033.1:0-28517 GCF_015295965.1 Thermoleptolyngbya sp. M55_K2018_002 | reverse complement strand
CCCAATCCTCTGCTACGGCCACCGTTCCTGCAATGCAGCGATGCAGCAAGTCTAGCCGCGCTGGAATCGGCAAAGTTGCCCAGGCAGACTTGTGAGCTTGGAGATGGGCGATCGCGGTGTCGGCGGCGTGCATGGGCAGAGATGGGGCAGACGGGAGAGGGTGAGCAGGGGGGCGGTTGGGAGGCGGCTACTTTGCTAACCCTATCACTCCACTAACCCCATCACTCCATTCACCATCACTCCATTTACCGTCACTCCATTCACCATAATTCCACCGTCACTCCACCATCGCTCCACTATCGCTCTATCCCGCCCTTCGGCCAGGTAAACCAAAACGTGGTTCCTTGACCCAATTCAGATTCCAGGTGAATCTCGCCGCCCTCGGTGTCGATGATTTTCTTGACGATGGATAGCCCAATGCCCGTGCTTTCCTGATCGTCTTTGGACTTTAGCGTTTGGAAAATGGCGAAGATGCGATCCTGATAGCGGGGGTCGATGCCGGGGCCGTCGTCCGCGATGGTGAATCGAAGGTGGCTGCCCTGGTCGGCAACAGTGACTTCGACCCGTCCATCCGGGCGATCGCGGTGTTTAATGGCATTGCCAATCAGGTTTGCCAATACCTGGCTGAGCAGCAGCGGCTTGGTCGTCAGGGTTGGCAACTCTTTAGGGACAAGAATCTGCACGGTGTCCGGCGGGTCGAGCAAATCAACGACTTCATGCAGCAGCGTCGTCAGGTTGACGGTTTCCGTCGTCGTATCGGAGCGACCAATGCGGGAATATTCCAGCAGCCCGTTGATCAGCCCCTCCATCCGGCGGACGCGGCTTTGCATCAGAGTGAGATGCTGCCGGGTTTCTTCTGGCAGGGAATCGTCTAAGTCTTCTTCGATCCAATAGGCGAGGTTGGCGATCGCCCTCAGAGGAGCCTTCAAATCGTGCGACACCACGTAGGCAAACTGATCTAGCTCCTGATTGCGTTCGCGCACCTGGGCCGTGCTTTGCGCCAGCAGCAGGTTCAACTGGGCCAACTCCTGCGCTCGCGCCTCTAGCTCTCGTTCGTCACGCTTGCGCTCGGTCACTTCTTGCACCGTGACGTTGATGCCCTGCAAGTTGCCGTCTAGCCCCCATAGGGGATAATAATTTGCCAGCCAGTCGCGCAGCACGCCAGGTTTCAGCGGCGTTTCTCCCTGCACCTCCAAGTTGAGAACAGGCTGCCCCGTGCTGGCAACCTGCCTCAAAACCCGTTCCTGATGCTCGGCCAGTTCTGGCACGATATCCCAAACCGTTTTGCCCAGGTGATCCTCGATGGGGATGCCGTTGATTTCTGCCAGAAAGTCATTCAGCCGCACGTAGCGAAACTGGGTGTCAAACACGCACAGGCCAATCGGCGCAGTGGTGTAAATCGCCTCGATTTCTGCAAGCTGTCGGCGGGTCGTCTCTTCGCTCTCGCGGAGGCTGGCTTCATCGAGCCTGCGCTGGGTCGTGTCGATTAGCACCCCCGACATTTGCATGGGCTGCCCGTCTGCGTCATACTCACAGCGACCCACCGAGTTGACCCAGCGCAGGCTGCCATCGGGATGCTTCAGGCGATATTCGCAGCGAAAGGTCTGGCACTGGGCGATCGCCGCTTCTGTCACCGAGGCAGCCAACGCCCGATCTTCAGGCAGAATCTGCGCCTTCCAGTCTTCCACGTCAAAATTCTCCAGACTGGACGGTTCGCGCCCCAAAATCCTGGCAAACTGCGGCGTACCTGTAATCCGATTAGAGTCGATATCCCATTCCCAAAAGCCCATCTCTGCGGCATCCAGCGCCAGCGTCAGGCGATTGGCGTAGCGCTGAATTTCGGTGCGGGCTTGCTCGGTCTGGCTGCGGGCTTCCTGCTCTCGACGCAGCAGTTCTTCCATCTGATGATTGGATGCTTCAAGCTGGGCCGTGCGCTCCGCCACCCGGTCTTCGAGCTGGGCCTGATAGCGCTTCAGTTCTGCCTCAATCGCCATACGCTCGGCAATCTGCGCCTGGAGTTCTTGGTTTGCCTGTTCTAACTGAGTCGGGCTGGGCAGCGCCAGCGCGTTGGGCACGATCGAAAATAGTTCTTTCGCCGTAAACAAGGATATGCCTGCGGTCAGCAGCTTAATCGAACCCGACAGCCAGTAGTCTGGATGCCATAGCGTCCACACCTCCAGCAAATGCGTCGTACCGCAGGCTACGATAAATGCGCCAAACAGCAGAAAAATATCGTTAAAGGGCAAATCCTTCCGCTTGCGAACGAAGTAGTACAGCGTTAGCGGAATGGAATAATATGCCAGGGCAATCAGCGCATCGGAGCCGACATGTAGCCCCACCAGCCCCGGCTGCCACAAATAGCAGTGTCCATGCGGAATAAACGAAGACGCAGCAGACCCCATGCCCAGGCTTGCTTCCTCATAAAAATGCCCGATCCTGTCCCACCCCAATAGTCCAAGCCAGCGTGCAGCCATTCCCTACCTCCTCGACCCCACTGCGTCTCCCTGGTTTGTCGCGGGTAAGCCCGCACTTGCAAAGCCTGTATTGCTCGCTGTGGCGACCTTGGTTAAAGCAATAACATGCAGTGCTTTGGTGGCCAAGTCTTTCGCAAATTTCAGCGTGTGCAGCAACATAAGGCGCATTCTTGATTGTAGTCAGGGTGTAAGGCTCATTGGGGTCTGGTCTAACCGGATAACCGCCTACCTCGCTTAAGCAGGAACTGCGAAACTTTGCTTCTGAGTTTTTGGAAGTTTCTGAGTTTTTGAGACCTGAAAGCGAGATCGGGCGCAGCGTTACTATTTGAGTGCAGAGGGAATGATAAAGCTGAGTTCTGACAAGACTGATATCGTGCCTCTCTGCAATTGCCTGACTTTCAGGCTACTTAGGCTAAAAAGTTTCAATTGCTACATGGCCTTCTAAAGGGGGCAGCGATCTGTTTGTGATTCTCACTTGCAATTCTCAAAGGCTATCAAAGACTTGACCCGCATTCTGAAGCAGTTTCGCCGCTTTTGCTGCAAGAGTGTGCCCATCGCGCAAACCAACATCCAAAGTTGCAAATAGTACGTTGTTCCGACACAAGCACTGGATGGAACTCTTGAAACTCTCTACCTGAGGCAGCCTCAAACCTACCTTTAAGACCCTGACGGCTGTGGGGCTAAGGGATGATACGACATAACACTCAACTTAATCAATTTTTTATCATTTATCAATCATCGTTCCATCATTACTCTACTCTTTGCGATTTGTGTCCCCTTGCGATTTGTTTGTTGTAAGAGTATTACGGAGTGCTGTCCCTATTCCAGCCCTATTCCAGCCCCGTCTTTACCGAACGGTAGCTGTGTTCGCCCCAACACAATCCAGATTATGCACCCATCCATTCCCCCCCGTGCCCGCCCCAGCCTAGCGAGAGGACTGCCGTTGCGATCGCTCTTGGTGTTGCCCTTTGCGCTGCAAATCTTTGCGGCGGTGGGGCTGACGGGGTGGCTATCGATCCGCAACGGCCAGCGAGCGGTAAACAATGTTGCCAGCCAGCTTCGCAGCGAGGTGGCCGCCCGCATTCATCAACAGCTTGGGACGTTTCTGGAAACCCCTCATACGATTAATGCGATCGCCGATGATGCCATCCGCCGCTTTGACCTGTGGAACCCCAGCGATATGGGCAACCTGCGGCGCTACCTGTATGCGCGGCTTCAGCAGTTTCCCACGGTTAGTTATATCAGCTTTGGCGGCGAATTGTCGGAGTATGCAGGTGCAGGCCGCAAAGCAGACGGAACAGTAGTCGTAGAAACGACGGATCAAACGACTAATTTTGTAAATACCATTACGCAAGCAGACGCAGCCGGAAACCCGACCGATCGCGGGGTTGAAACGTATCCGCAATATGATCCCCGCACGCGCCCCTGGTATCGCAACGCCAAAGCCGCCGGGAAGCCAGTCTGGAACGACATTTACCAGTACTATATCGAGGCAAACCTGGGCATTTCCACGAGCCGTCCTTATTTTGACCGGGCCGGCGTGTTTCGGGGGGTGATCAGCACTGATGTATACCTCACAGGAATTAGCGATTTTCTAGATAGCCTCAGTATTGGAAAGTCGGGCGAAACCTTTGTCCTTGATCGAGCGGGCTACATCGTGGCCTCTTCTACGGGCGAGCGACCGTTCACCGATCAGGGCAACGGTCAGAATGCGGAACGCCTGCGGGGGATCGATAGCCAAGTGCCGCTGATTCGGGAAACAAGCCAATTTTTGCTCGACCAGTTTGGCGATCTGGCGCAAATTCAAACGGCTCAGCAGTTGGACTTTAGGAACAATCGACGGCGAGAGTTTGTAGAGGTGATGCCCTTTTCAGACGGGCACGGGCTGGACTGGCTAATTGTGGTTGTAGTGCCAGAATCCGACTTCATGGCACAAATCCAGACCAATACCCGCAATACGATTCTGTTGTGCTTGCTGGCATTGGCGATCGCCAGCGCACTTGGGTTTCTCACTGCTCAGTGGATTACCCGGCCGATCCAGCAGTTGGGAGCCGCAAGTCAGGCGATCGCCAGCGGCAATCTCAACCAAAGCGTGACCACGACAGGCATTCAGGAACTAGAAACCCTGGCGGATTCGTTTACCCAAATGGCCCAACAGCTCAAAGTATCTTTTACAGACCTAGAAGCACGGGTAGCAGAGCGCACGGCCGAGCTAGAACAAGCCAAGACGGCCGCAGAGGTCGCCAACCAGGCCAAAAGCGAATTTTTGGCCAGCATGAGCCACGAACTGCGAACCCCGCTCAATGCCATTCTGGGCTTTACGCGCATTTTGCGACGGGAATTTGCAGGCAATGCTGACCAGCAAACTTACCTCAGCATCATCAGCCACAGCGGAGAACACCTGCTCAGCCTGATCAACAACGTGCTGGACATGTCCAAGCTGGAAGCAGGACGCACCACCGTCGTACAAGACTGCTTCGATTTGTATCAACTGCTGACCCAGCTTGAGGAAATGTTTGAACTGCGGGCAGACACCAAACTGCTTCAGCTTTCGGTCAGCCATGCCCCAGCCGTCCCTCGCTACATCCGCACCGACGAGAAAAAACTGCGGCAAATTCTGATTAACCTGTTGAGCAACGCGATCAAGTTTACGCAGGTTGGCAGCGTCACGCTGTACGTCGAGGTGTGGCTCCAGGGTGAGGTTGCAAAAGCAGCAGAGGCAGAGACACGAGCAAATACACCAGCAAATACACCGGCAAATACATCAGCAAATATATCAGCAGATACGCCGATCGAAACTCCTGCCGAAGACCACCCAGACAACCTGCCAAGGGAGGCTCCCGCAGCAATAGCCGCGCCCGACTCGCCGCCCATTCGCCTACGCTTTACCGTGAGCGATACTGGCCCCGGCATTGCCGCTGCGGATTTGGACAGTATCTTTGAGCCGTTTGTGCAGACGGCGCTGGGACAGCAGGCCAGCCAAGGGACAGGCCTAGGACTGGCGATCAGTCGGCAGTTTGCACGGGCTTTGGGGGGTGATTTGACGGTTCGTAGCGTGCTGGAGCAGGGTGCAACGTTTGCGCTGGAGGTGCCCGTCGATCTCGTGGAAGCGGCAGCGCTGCCCTACATCGTTCCGGCGCGGCGTGTCGTGGGTGTGGCCGCCGATCAGCCCCGCTATCGCGTTTTGGTTGTAGATGACCGCTGGGAAAATCGCCAGCTCATTCTGCGGCTACTAGCACCGCTGGGGTTCGAGCTGCAAGACGCTGAAAATGGACTGACGGCGATCGCCCATTGGCAGAGCTGGCGGCCCCATCTGGTTCTGATGGACATGCGGATGTCGGTGATGGATGGCTACGAAGCCACCCGCCAAATTCGCGCCCTAGAGCGCAACAACCCCGACCAAACGCCCACCAAAATCATTGCGCTCACCGCCAGCGCTTACGAAGAAGAGCGGGCAATGGTGCTGTCGGCAGGCTGCGACGACTTTGTTCGCAAACCCTTTCAAGACGAGACGCTGTTCAGCAAAATCAGGGAACATCTAGGCGTGCAATACCAATACGAAGAAACGCCCCCGGCTCCGCAGTCGGTCGATTCGCAAACTGCGCTCAATGCCGATGCTCTGCTGGTCATGCCCCTGGCGTGGCGAGAAACGCTTTACCAAACCGCCCAGAGCCTCAACTCCCAGCGGATTCTGGCGGTGATTGATGAAATTCCCCCCGATCACCACAGCCTGGCCGCTCAGCTTCGACAGTTAGTTGACCATTTTCGCTACGATCTCATCCTCGAACTTACTCGGCGTGTAATTCAGCCATGACTGAGGGGCATCCCAAGACCCATCCGGGCAAAATCCTAGTGGTTGACGACACCCCCGACAACCTGCGGCTGCTGGCAGGCTACCTGACGAGCCAGGGCTACGAGGTACAGTGCGCGATTTCTGGGGCCCTCGCGCTGATTGGTATCAAAAACAGCCCGCCTGATATCATCCTGCTCGACATCAAAATGCCGGAGATGGATGGTTTTCAGGTTTGCCAGCGGCTCAAGCAAGACAGCGCCACTCAGGATATCCCTGTGATTTTTTTGAGTGCGCTCAATTCTGGCTCGGACAAACTGCGGGCGTTTCAGGTCGGCGGGGTAGACTACATTACCAAGCCCTTTCAGCTTGAGGAAATCGTCGCCCGTGTGGAAAATCAGCTTTCGCTGCAACGGGCCAAAGCCGAAATTCTCAGCCTCAATGCCGAACTCGAACAGCGGGTCAATGAACGCACCCGCGAACTGGCGCAGCTTTACTTGCATTTGCAGACCAGCGAAGAGCGCTTTCGGACAGTTGCCAATGCGGCTCCGGTGCTGATCTGGATGGCTGAGCCGGACGGTCAGCATAGCTTTGTGAATCAGCGCTGGCTAGAGTTTACGGGCGATTCGTCATCGCAATTGCTCGGCAATGCCTGGATGCAGCGTATCCATCCAGAAGACCTGCCCTGCGTTCGCCAGATTTATGAAGCCGCAGTCGAGCAGCGCCAGAACTTTGTTGCAGAATATCGCCTGCGGGATGCTCACTCGGCCTATCGCTGGGTGTTGGAAACGGGTGTGCCTTTGCTGACGGCTGGACAGGAGTTTGCAGGTTTTATTGGCTGCTGTGTGGATATTCACGATCGCAAGCAGACCGAAGACCAACTGTTGCACAATGCGCTGCACGATAATCTCACCGATTTGCCCAACCGCACCCTGCTGATGGAGCGGCTGAAGCTGTCGCTGGGGCGGGCCCGGCGCTACGACGGGTTTCATTTTGCGGTGCTATTTCTCGATTTGGATCGGTTCAAGCTGGTGAACGATAGTCTGGGGCATGGGGTGGGCGATCGCCTCTTGGTGGCAATTGCCACTCGGCTTAACCAACTGATTCGCCCGACGGATCTGCTGTCTCGTCTCGGCGGTGACGAATTTGTGATTTTGCTGGACGATGTTGAAAGCGCCCAGGAAGCCGTCCAGGTCGCCACTCGCATTTTGGAATCCCTGCAAACGCCATTTGTTCTGGAAGCGCGAGATGTCTTTATCAGCACTAGCATCGGCATTGTGCTGAGTTCGCTTGAGTATCAAGATGGGGCAGAACTGCTGCGCGATGCCGATATCGCCATGTATCGCGCCAAAACCCAGGGCAAGGCGCGGTATGAAATTTTTAATCCGGTGATGCATCAGGAGGTGCTAAAACGGCTGCATCTGGAAAGCGACCTGCGGCAGGCGCTCAAGCAGCAGGAATTTGTTTTGCATTATCAGCCGATTGTGTCGCTGTCGAGCGAGGGGCTAGCAGATTTTGAGGCGCTGGTGCGCTGGCACCATCCGCAGCGCGGGCTAGTGCCGCCCGATGAGTTTATCCCCATTGCAGAAGAAACAGGGCTGATTGTGCCGCTGGGGAAGTGGGTGTTGCAAGAAGCCTGTCGGCAAATGGCTGAATGGCAGCGCCAGTTTACGGAAATGCCGCCGCTGCGGGTGAGCGTCAATCTCTCGGTCAAGCAACTTCAGGAGCCGGGGCTGCTGGCGTATATTGACGACGTGCTGGCACAGCATGGTTTGTCAGGGGCCAGCCTGACGCTAGAAATTACTGAGAGTATGCTGATCGACAATGCAGAAACGGTGATCACGCTGCTGCATGAGCTGCGATCGCGCTCCATCAATATCGACATTGACGACTTTGGGACGGGCTATTCTTCCCTGGGCTATCTGCGTCGCCTGCCCATCCACGCCCTCAAGATCGACCGCACGTTTACCTATAACCTGGCACTCAATGCTGATATTGTGAAAGCCATTATCGCCCTTGGTCATGCGCTCAGCCTGGATGTGGTGGCAGAGGGCATCGAAACGCTAGAGCAAACGGAACTGCTAAAAAGCCTGAACTGTGAATATGGTCAGGGCTATTATTGGGGTCGTCCCTTGCCGCCCTGGGAGGTCGGGCAGTGGCTTCGGGAATTCAGCGTCAAGGATTAGGGCGACGTGGTGGGAAGGTCGGATAGCGGCTGACTATCCATCGCCACGATTACGACGGTGATGTTGTCGCGTCCGCCCTTGTCCTTGGCGGCGTTGACCAGAGCTGCCGCCGCCTTGTCGCAGGCGCGAATCGACTTGAGGTGAAAGGCAATCAGGTGATCCGATAGCTCTTCCGTCAGTCCGTCGCTACAGAGCAAGAGGCGATCGCTCCCCTGCACATCAATGGGCTGCACGTCGATCTGTCGCAAGTCTTCCCGCCCCAGGCATTTGGACAAGATATGTCGCCACGGATGCACGCGGGCCTGATCTGGGGTAAGGTCGCCCACCTTCATGGCGCGGGCCACCCAGGTATGGTCTTCAGTAATCTGCTCAAGCTTGGCTCCCCGCAGGCGATAGAGCCGCGAATCCCCGATATGGGCACACCAAGGCTGACCGTTGCGAAACATCACTACAACGGCCGTTGTGCCCATGTCCGACCGTTCGGGATGCCGAGACTGATCCTGCACGATCGCCCGATTGGCGATCAAAAAAGCCCGCTCCAACAGCGTCCGCGAATCCTCGTCGGAAGTCCAGTGAGAGTCCAGATAATTCTGAATCATCTTGGTGGCAATCAGGCTTGCCTCCTGCCCGCCCGCGTGCCCCCCCATGCCGTCTGCCACGATAAAGAACCGGCCATTGGGGTCGATGTAATATGCGTCTTGATTGACGCTGCGCAGCAGTCCCGGGTCGGTAATTCCGGTAAAAAGGCACTTCATAATCGAGGCAGCGGACGGAGGGGTGAGAATCGGTAGGGTAAAACGCGGACGCTCAGGGTTAGGACACTACTAATTAGGAAATTACTAAACAGATCGCTACTCATTCAGACAGCTTCAGACAGCTACAGAGATAGCTTACGGAGATAGCTCTAGAACATGCGGTCGGCGCGGTCAATGCGGATCATTAGGCGCACCCAGGAAAACAGGGCGATCGCCGCCGGAATCGCCATCAGCACCGCCACCCAAATCAGGTTATTCACCAGCAGAATCGTCGCCGACAGCGTAAACGCACCCGCCAACAGAGCGTAATTAGTCCCCATATTAACGTTACTCAGGCGACGCAGGACGCGATCCGTCTCCTGCGATCGCACCCTCAGCCGAATATCTCCCCGCTCCAGCCGATCGATCGTATCCTCAATGCGGCGCGGCAGCCCCAGCGCCGAACTGCTGACCTGGGCTGCCTGACGGCTGAATTCCTCCAGCAGCCCGCCTGTTTCCGAACCATTTCCATTAGCCATAATCTGCATCGCAAAGGGTCTTGCGACCTCCATAAAATTAAATTCGGGATCAAGGCCCTTGCCCACCCCCTCCAGCGTGGAAAAAGCCCGCATCACAAACGTAAACGTCGCCGGAAAGCGGAAGGGCTGATCGTAGGCAATTTCATACAAGTCATCGCTAATGGCGCTGATGGACTGGGTTTCAAACGGCTTGTCCATAAAATTGTCCAGCATATACTGGATCGATCGCCGCACAGGCCCCATGTCCTCCGACACCGACAGCGCCCCCAGCGACACCAGCGCCTCCACCACCTTATCCGCGTCCTTTTGGGCAATGCCAAAGAACGTATTCATCAGCTTTTCGCGGGTGACAGGCTGCACCTGACCCATCATGCCAAAGTCGTAGAAAATCAGCGCCCCGTCGGAGCTAACTGCAATATTGCCCGGATGCGGATCGGCATGAAAGAAGCCCTTGTCCAAAAGCTGCTGCAAATAAGCCCGCGCCCCAAGTTTTGCCAGCGTCTTGCGGTCTAGCCCGGCCGCTTCCAGCGCTTCGTAGTGGCTGATCTTGATCCCCGGCACATATTCCAGCGTCAGCACGCGGGGCGAACTGTAGCGCCAGTAGACGCGGGGCACCTTCACCCAGTCTTCATGGCGAAAATTACGCCGAAATGTGTCAGCGTTGCGCCCCTCATTGAGATAGTCAATCTCTTCCCATAGAATGCGACAGCACTCGCCGTAGATACCCAGCCAGTCGCGCCCGCGCCCCCACTTGGGATGCCGCTGAAAATAGTGGGCGATACCTTTGAGAATCTTCAGGTCAATGTCAAACAGCTTTGCCAGACCCGGCCGCTGCACCTTCACCACCACTTCCTCGCCGGAATGGAGTTGCGCCCGATGCACCTGGCCCAGGCTGGCGGCAGCAATGGGAATCGGGTCAAAGCTGCGATAGAGTTCGGGGATGCCCTTGCCCAGTTCTTGCCAAATAATCTCCTCCACCTGCTCATAGCCGAAGGCGGGCACCCGGTCTTGCAGTTTCGAGAGTTCCTCGACATATTCCACCGGAAACAGGTCGGCGCGGGTGGAAAAAAGCTGTCCCACTTTGATAAAGGTGGGGCCCAAGTCGAGCAGGGTTTCGCGAATCCAGACGGCGAGCTTGCGGCGGCGGACAGCCTGGTTTTCTTCGGTCATGCCGCCGGGATAACTCCAGGATTTGCTGTAGGCCCACTGCGCCGTCAGCAGTTGCAAAACAAACGTCCAAATATCCACATAGCGCCGCTGCCGCGAGTAGCTTTTGCGGTTCCAGCGGTAGGCATTGGAGGAATAGGATTTACCGCTGTCGATGGGCGAAGTCACCGTGGCGGCCTCCGAGGGGGTGAAAGGAGCGGTAGCAGAAGATTTGGAGAAGGGAGCCTGTGGAGTGTGACCAGTTGGGGCGTCCCTATGCGAGACGAGTGGTGCGGCAGATTCGGCACTCCAGTCTGGGGACATAGCATCGTTAAAACGGGCAGACACGCGACAGGCTTCTCAAAAAAACAACAGAATACCGGACAGGAGCGCGACCTTGGAAAACCGAAAATCGGGATTAGAAAAACCAGAGCATGTCTTCTATAAAAGCACCGGATATAAAAGCACCGGAGGTAAAATCATTGGAGATCAAAGCACCAGAGATCCCCAGAGGAACCACCAGGCTAGATACCAGAGCGGCTGCGGTAGCGCTGAAGCTCGGTGCGGAGTTGGGCAATTTCGGCCCGCAGGTCGTCGATCAGCGCTTGCAGGTCTTCCCCGGCTCCATCCGCCGCATAGGAGCGTCCCTGACTGGCCTGGGCGGCTTCTCGATTCGCCTTTTCCAGCACCGTTTCGGTAAACTGGCGGAGGCGATCGCGCTGTTCGGCATCAAATTTGCCAGCCTCGCTGACCAGCGTAGATGCCAGGTTGCTGGCTTGCTCGGTCAGTGCTTCGGCCAGTGCCCGACCAACGAAAAATGCGTGAACCAAAGGGCTGCTCATAAAGAAAGTTTGCGGTATATCCGCAAAAATTATAACTTGCCCTGCTTTGAGAGTGCCCGGATTTGGGCGGCGAGGTGACGATTTCGGCGCAGGTTTTGTGGAAATTCGGCGCAGGGGGATGATGCGATGATGGGATGACCAGAGGGTGAGCCTGCCTCTAGTTGAGCCTGCCTCCTGCCGGATAGCTGAGGCAAGGGCTACGAGATGTGCAACGTTCAATCTTCCCTCATCCCCCAACCCCTTCTCCCAAGTCGGGAGAAGGGGAGCAAAAGAGGCTTGAAGTTCCTTTTCTGCTCTAGGAGAGGGCTTAAAGCCTTCGGCCCACTCGAAAAGGATGAGGGGATCGGCAAAATTGCACATCCCTTGGTGCTATGTACCCCCATGAATCTCATCTTTAACCCGCCTATGCCTCTAGACCTCCTCATCCTCTCCAACGGCCCCGGCGAACTGGCGACCTGGGTGCGGCCAGTGTTGCAGGCGCTGCGGGCAAAGCTGGGGCAAGATCGTTCACGGGTGCGGATTTCGCTCGTGCTGTCGCCCTGTCCGAATGCAACCGGGCGGGAGGTGGCGATCGCCCAGCGCTATCCCGAACTGGATCGGATTCAGGCGGCGGCCCATTTCTTCCCGTTCTTGCTGTGGGGCAAGACAGCAGAAGACTGGGACTGGGGCGATCGCGGCGTGGTGCTGTTTCTCGGCGGCGACCAGTTTTATCCGGTGATCATCGGCAAACGGCTGGGCTATCGCACGGTGCTGTATGGCGAGTGGGAAACCCGTTGGCACGGCTGGATTGACCGCTTTGCCGTGATGAATGCAGAGTTAGCCAGCCGCGCCCCGGCACGATACGCTCACAAGTTCAGCGTGATTGGCGACCTGATGGCGGATGTAGATTCGGGAATGGACCTGAGCGGGGATTCCACCGCTTCAGCGCTTTTACCCGACGTTCCAGCGTTGCCAGGTGCGGATAGGCCGCTGGTGGGGCTGCTGCCCGGTTCCAAGCCCGCCAAGCTGGCTCAGGGGGTGCCACTGGGTCTAGCGATCGCCCAGCAGATCCATGCCGCCCGCCCCGATGTGCAGTTTGTCATTCCGGTTGCGCCGACGCTGGACTTGGACACGCTGGCCCGATTTGCTGACCCAGCGCAAAATGCGATCGCCCACTACTTTGGCGCAGTTTCGGCCCGCCTGCTGCCTGCGGCTGACCCCAGCGGCCCCTTTCCGGCCCATTGCCCCAGTCTGAAAACCGAGAGCGGTCTGCAAATCAGCCTGTGGACCCCGTTTCCGGCCTATGACCTGCTGCAACGATGCCAGCTTTGCCTGACGACGGTGGGGGCAAATACGGCGGAACTGGGAGCGCTGGCAGTGCCCATGATTGTGTTTTTGCCAACGCAGCAGCTTGACGCAATGCGAGCCTGGGATGGGATTCCAGGGCTTTTGGCCAACTTGCCGGGGGTGGGCGGGGCGATCGCCAAACTGATCAATGGGTGGTTTCTCCGCAAGTCTCGCCTGCTGGCCTGGCCCAACATCTGGGCAGGGGAGGCGATCGTGCCGGAACTGGTAGGCAACCTGAAGCCGGAGGATATTTCGACCCTAGCGCTAGACTGGCTGGAGCATCCCGAAACGCGAGATGCCGTGCGCGATCGCCTGCGCCGAGTGCGGGGCAAGCCCGGAGCCGCCGAAAAGCTGGCTGAAATTGTGGTGGCGGAGCTAGGAATTCAGGAATAGAACGGTTTCAGGGTCAGGATTTTGCTTGGCAAAACGACTCCCAATTCATGAGCCACGACAAAAGGCGCACCCCCAGCAGGAATACGCCTTCTTTGGGTTTGAACGGTGGGTTCGGCGAAACTAGGCAATCGCCGCCATCTTCACATCGCTGTTAGCCAGTAGCTCCTGAAACTCTTCAGAGTCCACCGTTTCGCGCTCAATCAGCATTTGGGCAAGCTGATCAAGGACTGCGCGGTTTTCCATCAGCACGGTTTTGGCGCGGCGATAGGCCTGATCCACCAGGTTGCGAACTTCATCATCCACCGCAGCGGCTGTCTCTTCCGAAAAGTCGCGCTCGGCCATGATGTCGCGTCCCAGGAACATGCCGCCTTGGGAACGACCCAGCGCCACTGGCCCGAGGCGATCGCTCATGCCAAAGCGAGTCACCATCTGACGCGCCACCCGCGCCACCTGTTGCAGGTCATTGGAAGCGCCCGTGGTCACTTCTTCTTCGCCAAAGATGATTTCCTCGGCGACGCGCCCCCCCAGGGCAACGGCCATCTGGTTTTGCAGATAGGAGCGAGAATATAAGCCCGAATCCATCCGCTCTTCGCTGGGCGTGAACCAGGTCAGCCCGCCTGCGCGGCCGCGAGGGATAATGCTGATTTTCTGCACCGGGTCATAGTCGGGCATCAGCGCACCCACTAGGGCGTGTCCGGCTTCGTGATAGGCCACCAGCGACTTGCGCTTTTCGCTCATCACGCGGTCTTTCTTTTCGGGGCCAGCCAGCACGCGGTCGATGGCATCGTTCACCTCGTCCATCGACACTTCCGTCAGGTTGCGACGAGCCGCGAGAATCGCAGCTTCGTTCAGCAGGTTTGCCAGATCCGCCCCCGTAAAGCCGGGAGTCCGACGGGCAATTTTCTCCAGATCCACATCTTTCGACAGGGTTTTGCCGCGAGCGTGGACATTGAGGATTTCCAGGCGACCCGCGTAGTCGGGACGATCCACCACCACCTGACGGTCAAAGCGTCCTGGGCGAAGCAAAGCCGCATCCAGTACATCCGGACGGTTCGTTGCCGCGATGATGATGATGCCCGTATTGCCCTCAAAGCCATCCATCTCCGTGAGCAACTGGTTCAGCGTCTGCTCTCGCTCGTCGTTGCCGCCGCCGAGCCCCGCACCGCGCTGACGGCCAACAGCATCAATCTCATCGATGAACACAATACAGGGCGCATTGGATTTGGCCTGCTCAAACAGGTCGCGGACGCGAGATGCACCCACACCCACAAACATTTCCACAAATTCGGAACCAGAGATGGAGAAGAACGGCACTCCAGCTTCACCCGCCACAGCACGAGCCAGCAGCGTTTTGCCGGTTCCCGGCGGGCCCACCAGCAGCACACCCTTGGGGATCTTTGCGCCCACAGCCGTAAAGCGATCGGCATTCTTCAAGAAGTCCACCACTTCCGCCAGTTCTAGCTTGGCTTGCTCAATGCCCGCCACGTCGCCAAAGGTGACCTGGGTTTGCGGCTCCATCTGCACGCGGGCGCGAGACTTGCCAAAGTTCATCGCCTGGCTGCCGGGGCCATTCTGGGCGCGGCGCAGCACGAAAAACAGCACTGCCAGCAGCAAGAAGGGAATCAGCAGCGTGCTGAGGACGCGAGCCACAACGCCATCATCCGAGGGCGGCGTGACCAGGATATCCACCTTATTCTCGGTCAGGATATCCAGCAGGGCCGGGTCGTTTGGCAGGTTGACGATCGCCTTTTCGCCATCTTCCTGCGTGACGCGGGCGCGAGAGCGGTCGGCGCTGATTTCTACGCGCTTCACGTTCTGCTGCTGCACTTCCTGAATAAACTGGCTGTAGCGCCAGGTTTCAATATCTTGGGGCTGTCTGTCCAATAGTGCCGTAGCCAAGAAGATGACCACGACGACTAGAAGGGCGTACAGTCCTGCATTTCTCCACCGCTTGTTCACTGAGGCTATTCCTCCGAATGTGTTGTGTGGCGGGCTTGCGGGCCGCGCAACGGAACGTCTTTGTTAACTAATATTAACTCAATTTCATAAATGAGCGTGAGGTAGGTCGCTTCTCCGGTTCAGCGAGGGGGTTAACCATCCCCAAGAATTGACAGAAAGAATTACCAGAGCGGTTTTCCAGAGGGCGATCGCCCACCATGACTCCCTGTTCATTTCGACCCGTCCTATCCCTCGGATTATAGACCGTTGCTCTGGGTCGCTGCTTAATCGCTGGGGGGCGGCTTGATCTGAAACGTGCCGTCGGGCTGCGGCACAACGTCGCCACCGAGCGCCTTGATGCGGCTGGCGGCGGTGCTGCGGGTGCGGCTGTCGGGGGCATTCGTCAGCACCATCATCCAGGCGGAAAACTGGGCGTAGCTGCTATCGGGGTTGTTAGCCAAAAACGTCGCCGTCTGGCGCGAGAGGCTGGCCACCGACTGTCCCTCAGGCTGGCCGGAGGCTTCTGCCCAATCCGCAGCCGTTTCAAACGACTGGCGAGCCGCCGCCGCATCGCCCAAAAACAGCAGTTCGTCGATTGCCTTGGTGCGCCAGATGTAGTGAGAATCGGGCGGCAGCGTTGGCGACAGATGTTTCAGTCCTTCGTTGGTGAGGGCGATCGAGCGCTGGGGATCGCCCGCATACATGGCAGTGCTGGTAGACAGAAACGTGTAAGCGCTCAAAAACCGAGGATCGCGGCGGAGGATCACGTCGAAATACTCTGGGCTGAGGGTGTAGTCGGTGCGCGATCGCACGGGTTCGTCTCCGAAATACTGCAAAAAGTTCAGAAACGTCCAGCTTGCAATCAGATTGTCAAACCCCAAAGAAGGCGCTTGCTCCAAGACATTTAGCCGCACCCGCTCTGCCTCCAGATCGCGCTGAATTTCTTGCAGGCTGGCCGTCTGGCTGCGCGTCTGGATTTGCCGAAGCTGGGGAACCTGAAGCAGGGCGATCGCCCCCAAACATCCCACCACCCCCAGCACCGCCAGCCCCAGTTTCCCCAATTCCCGCGCCGCCGTCTCCCGGTCGCTGTTCTCTAACGTCTGATCTGCAAAGACCATCCCATCTTCTCCCATCGCAATCCTCCCAATGACTTCAGTCCCACCCTTCTCACCCCTCAACACCCAGACACTCTCACCATTCCCTGATCTCTCCGCCTGTAAACCTGGGAACGCTAAAGTTATCCACATTCAATCTTCATAATATTGAAGAATCCAGACCGCTATGTTGGCGAAACCACGGTTGCAACGCACCTTTATCTTAGTTTCGGGGCTTTGTTTTGCAGGGTCGATGGTGATGGGGCTGGTGCCGCTCTATGCCGGACAGAATCAGCAAACCGGACAGCCCATCGCCTCCATCGAGCAGCCCTCTGAACAGGACCTTTTACGGGATGAAGAACGGGGCTTTTCCCTCGTGTTGCAGCGAGAGCCGGAGAACCAAACGGCTTTGGAGGGGTTAGCCAATGCCCGGATGCAGCTTAAAGATTACGCTGGGGCGATCGCCCCTCTGGAAAAACTGGTGTCGCTCTATCCTGAGCGAGCGGACTATCGGCAATCTCTGGAAGAAGCCCATCAGAAGCAACGCCAGCCATAGACGCGGATAGTTAGAAATATCCAGCGATATCCCGGCGATATCCCAGAGATATTTCAGAGATGTTTGAGCGATATTTCAGCGATATTCAGACCCATTCTCTATCCCAACTTGCCTTGCCCCAACTAGCCCCTTTCCCAAACTCTAAAGGTATGTCTCAACACCTCTTGCTCTACACAGATGACTTTGGCAGCGGCGGCGTTGCCCAGTACAACCATGAAGTTGTTTTGGGGCTGCGTGCCCAAGACTATCGGGTAACGCTGGTGCAAACTCAAGTGGACACGGTGCAAACGCAAGCGCAAGCAAGGGCAGGGGTCGTCCATGAATGGTTGGATTACAACACTATCTCGGAGGTGCAGCGCACGCTCGACGATACGGCAAGCCCGGAGCGCATTTTCCATCGGGTGCGCCCAGACTTTATTCTGTTCAGCGATTCACATCCGCTCTCGAACTTCGCAGCCAAGCAAGTGGCGATTCAGCAGGGCATCCCCTATGCCATTGTGATTGGATACGTTGCGCCTGATCTGGCAGAGCGGTTTGGCGATCGCCTCGATGCCCTGTCAGAGCAGTATCACCACGCCAGAGAAGTGATTCTCGTCTCTCAGGAAAACCTCCAGCTTCTCCGACAGCATTTCCGTCTGCCAGACAACAAGGGGCGCGTCATCCTGTATGGGCGGCCGGCTGAGTTTTTTGAGCCGAGAAATGCAGAAACCCGGCAGCGGCTACGGGCAGAACTGGGCATCAAAGACGACCAAGTATTGTGCTTTTCTGTGGCTCAAATCGTCGCCCGAAAAGGCTTCCAGCTTCAGCTAGGGGCGATCGCCCAGTTGCGACATCTGCCCGTCTGGTCGTCGTTGCAGTTTGCCTGGGCAGGCAGCGGCGATCCGGCACTGACCGCACAGTACGAAAAAGAAATTGCCGAGATGGGCGCGGGCGATCGCGTTCACCTGCTGGGTCGGCGGTGGGATATCCAGGATTGGTATGACGCGGCAGATATGTTTCTCCTGCCCTCCTGGCGCGAAGGGATGCCCCTGGCCATCATGGAAGCCATGGCCAAAGGCCTGCCCGTCGCTGCGTCGGCGGTGAGCGGCATTCCAGAAGAACTGGGGGAAACGGGCAAACTGCTCAGCGACCCCAATCAAAACCCTGTGCAAACGATTGCAGACTTGGTAGACATTATCCAAACCTGGGCCCTGCACCCAGAGCAGCGTCGTGCGGCTGGTGAGGGCTGCCGCCAGCGGGCTATCAATCTGTTTCAGCAGCACCGAATGCTGGACGAAACGATTAGTTTGCTTGCAGACCTGATGCTTCCAGCGGGGGACTATGTTTCGCCAGGGCTGGCGCTGGTTCGTCCAGACCATGCCTTTCCCAACAAGATCGTGGGCAACTGTCAGGACTGCGGTTGGCCCTACCTGCGTCGAGAGGTGCCCCATAACTGGTATGTCGATCGGCGGCATCCGGTGGTCGGCTTCCTGAGTCGCGACGAGGCCCATATCCTTTACAACACGGCGCTCCAGTTTCGAGGACAGCGGGCCCTGGAGATTGGCTGCTGGATGGGTTGGTCTGCGTGTCACTTGGCGCTGGCGGGCGTTGAGCTAGATGTGGTTGACCCGCTGCTGGAGCGGTCTGAGTTTTTTGACAGCGTGAGTCAGTCGCTGACGGCGGCCGGGGTGCGCGATCGCGTTGCGCTCTATCCTGGCTTTAGCCCCGGTGCAGTGCAGGCTCTAGCAGCGCAGGAGCAGCGTCGCTGGTCGCTGATTTTTATCGACGGCAACCACGAAGCGCCCGGGCCCCTGGAGGATGCGATCGCCTGTGAGTTGCTAGCAACGGACGATGCCCTGATCATTTTTCACGACTTGTCTTCACCCGATGTGGCCCAAGGTCTGGACTACTTGCGTGATCGGGGTTGGAACACGCTGGTTTATCAAACCATGCAAATCATGGGTGTTGCATGGCGCGGCAACGTCAAGCCCATCCACCACACCCCAGATCCAGCAGTAAGCTGGACGCTGCCTGCCCACCTGAAGCACTACACCGTTAGCGGCTGGCAGGAAGCTGCACCCACTGCTCATACAGCGCTTCATGCGCTAATTCAAATGGCAGAGCAGGTCGAAGCGCTGCCGCCTGTGGCAGAGCCAATCTCGCCGGAAACTGCGCGGGCGATCGCCACGGCTCTGCGCGAAGGACAGGCCGCCTACGTTGCGGGAAACTGGGACACTGCGCTGGACAGTTGCCATCGCGCCATCGAGCAGGGTGCGGGCGCGGCTTCCGCCCATGCCATCCTCAGCAACCTCTACGGCCAACGCGCCCAGCTTCAAGCCAGCGTCCAGCACTTTGCCTGGGCCAATACGGCCCACACCACGCTTGGCAAAGCCTCCTATGCAGAGTTCCAGGAACTCGTTCAGGTGGTTCGTCCCTACACGCTCCTGTCGGAAGAGCGCCTGTTCTCGCTTTACGCCTTGACCCGGCAGATTTGCCTCGAAGATTTGCCAGGAAACATTGTGGAGTGCGGCACGTTTAAGGGAGGAGCCGCTGCGCTGATTGCCGCAGTCGTCAAGCGCCATAGCCAGCGATCGCGCAAACTCTATGCCTGCGACACCTTTGAGGGAATGCCCGATCCGGTAGAAGTAGACAAGCACAACGGCGTTCCGGCGAATGACACGGATTGGGGTGCGGGCACGCTCAAGGCCCCGATCGAAGAAAACCTGGCCGTCGTCTGTCAAGCCCTGGACGTGCAGGACATTGTGGTTCCTGTAAAAGGGCTATTCCAGGACACCCTGCCTGAATACCGCGCTGAAATGGGCGATATTGCACTGCTGCACGCGGACGGCGACTGGTACGAATCGACCCTCGCCATTTTCAACCTGCTATACCACCAGGTGATTCCGGGCGGCGCGGTGCAAATTGATGACTACGGGTTCTGGGAGGGCTGTCGGCAGGCAATTCATGAGTTTGAGCGGCAGCAGCGCTCTAGCTTTGCGCTCCGGCAGATTGACTCCACGGGCGTTTGGTTCCGCAAATCAGACGCGATCGCCCCCGCGCAGGACTATGGGCAGTTGCTCTGTCAGTTGGGCACGCTGGCATACCAGTTGGGCGATCGCCCGCTGGCCACTGCGGCCACTGCGGCCGCCCTGCGGCTCGTTCCCAACCTGCTTGCTGCGGAACTGATTCAGCAGCAGCTTCAGCAATCTCAGGGGTCTGCTCTGCAACAGGTGCGGTCGGCGATCGCCCGCTATCAGTCTGCGGGATCAGCGGCAGACCGTCTCTCTGCTCTGGAACTGCTGCGTCAGCACCGTCACCAACTGATTGAGCAGTTGCTTAATATCGCACCGGAGGACCTGGAAACCGCCTTTGCGGGCGAGTTGGGACAGGCGCATCGCCTGATGATGGAGTCTGGGATTCGGCTGGAACCCCTCACAGAAACCGACGAGGCGATCGCCCTCCAGCTCATTGCCACTCTTTCGGAGGGATGGGCACACCAGACATCCGCACTGCTGGCAGCGATGCTGTATTGCTATCCCCACCATCTCCCCGATGGATTCGACCCGACCCTTGTGCCATCGTCTCTGCTAGCAGACATAGTGCGGTATCTCTGTGCGCCGCCCACGATGTTTATGGAACTGGGCGAGGCTGATGAGTATGCCAAATACCTGGAGCGATGGGTGGACAGACTCTACGAACAGGTTCAAAACAACCCCACCGACTTCCTCTGGCAGAAGGTTGCTCAGGTCACACTGCAAACCCTCGATCTCACACCGCTTTACCTGACGCGGCGATCGCTCAAATCTCTCTGCCAGAAGCGTTCAGCGCTGATTGCCCAAGCGCTCACTGCTGAAGGAGCCGCGTTAGATTACGACTTCCCGGTTGCCCCAGAGCCGCGGCAGAAGCTCCGGCTGGGGATTCTGTCTCCTGGTTTTATTCCCCAAACCAAGACGGCTGCAACGCTTCCTGTTTTCCGCGACCTCAATCGCGACCAGTTTGAAGTCATTCTCTTTTCCCAGACCTCCTATGAACACCCGGCTGCTCAGTATTGCTTGCAATATGCCGATCGGGCAGTGCAGCTTCCTGGGCGGCTAGCAGAACAGGTTGATATCCTCCGACAAGCGGAATTAGACATCCTCTGGATTGCGACCAATACTGCGGCTGTGACGGATTCTATAACCCTCCTGGCATCCCATCGGCTGGCGCGGGTGCAGGTGTGTGGCATGAACTCGCCCATCTCTACAGGCATTGCCCAGATTGATGCCTTCCTCACCAGTCGCCTGGCTGGGTCAGCAGATCAAGCGCAAAGCCACTTTTCAGAACACCTGCTGCCTCTAGACGCGGCTGGTCAGTGCTTTGACCTTTCGGTGGAGGGATCTGACCCGCCGACCGAACCCGTAGACCGCGCCATGCTGGGCATTGCGGACAATGAGGTGGTGTTTGTATCTGGCGCGAGTTTTTACAAAATCTCGCCCGAACTGGAAGCAGCCTGGGCGGAAATTCTGGCCAGTGTTCCGGGGTCTCGGTTGCTGATTTACCCGTTTAATCCAAACTACTCAAACCAGTACCCACTGGCGGCGTTTCAGCGACGATTGTCGAAACAACTGACCGCCAGAAACGTGGAAGGCGATCGCCTCTTGATCTTGGGGCCCACCCCTAGCCGAGCCAACCTGCAAGCGCGAGTGCAGCTAGCCGATGTGTATCTCGACTCGTTCCCGATGTCTGGCCTATCGTCGCTGCTCGATCCGCTGATGGCCGGCGTTCCAACGCTGGTGATGGAACAAGATACGCCCGTTTCCCTGGGTCGGGGTGCAGCGTTCTTGCGAGAGCTGGCACTGCCAGAGCTAATCGCCACGACAGTTGAAGAATATGTCACGCGGGCGATCGCCCTGGGCACTGATGCCCAGCTTCGGAAAAACCTGGGCGATCGCCTCCAGACTGCTATGCAGCAAACGCCGAGCTTCCTCGACAGCAAGCGCTATGGGCAGCAGATGAGCCGGGTGCTTTGGGATCTGTACCATTCCCATCAGCAGCGGCGGCTTGCGGAAACCCTGCACCTGCGCGATCGCAATTTGATTGCCCTACCCGACTGGCAGCAGCCCGAAGACGTGCTGTTTGCAGAACTGGCGGATCTGGTGCGAACCGTGATCACAACCCCCAATGGGCAAAGCACCACGCTGCTGGTAGACATGGGCGATTTGGACGCGCAGGAAGCGGACTTTGCCCTGTCTAGCGTGACGCTGCACCTGATGGAGGAAGAGGAACTGGAACTGGGAGAAGACGCGCCAGAGATTACCCTGTTGCCGCCGCTGCCTGCCGACCAGTGGACGCTGCTGCGCCCGCGCCTGACCGCCCGCATTGACCTGCCCCACAACAACACTGCGGCGATCGCCCGTGCTGCCCTCGACACCTTACCAACGCAATCGGTAGGCTAGCCATGAGCGAGGCGCTGGACTGGGTGTTTCAGGGCAATACCGGCGGGGCGATCGCCTACTGCGAAGCCCAGATTGCCCAGGGCGAGACAGACCTCCAGCACTACGCCCTGCTGGGTTTGGCGCTGCTGCTGCAAGGTCAGGAAGCCGAAGCCCAAGCAGTGTGGATGACCCCCCTCTCCGACGCTGAGCCAGACGCACTAGAAGCCTATCTGAGCAGTCTGGCAAATCTCCTGGAGCAAGCGCTAACGCACTGTTTGGCGCATCAGCAATACCCGGCGGCTGAGCGTCTCTCGCGGCAGCTTTTGGAACTGGACGCTGAGCAGGCAACGTATCACCACAGGCTGGGAATCGCGCAGGCGCAACGGGGTGACCTGGACGCAGCGCTGGCAAGCTGGCAGCAGGCGATCGCGCTTCAGCCAGATTTTGTCGCAGCCTGGGCGCAGCAGGCGCAGACCTACCAGACGCTTGGGCAATTTGCCGAAGCAGGCGAATGCTACGCCGCATGGACGAGGCTCCAGCCCGACAATGCCGATGCCTGGGCGGGTTTGGGGCTGTGTCAGGGAAAACTGGGCGATTGGGCGGCAGCAGTGCAGGCTTGGGGGCAAGCACACGCGCTGGCTCCCGATGCTGCGCCCGTTCTGGCAGATATGAGCTATGGGCTGCTGCAACTGGGGCAGGCGGCGGAGGCGCTGTCGGGGTTGCGTCAGGCGCTCTGGCAACGGTCAGACTTTGCCGAAACCTATTGCGCCTGGGCAAAAACACCGCCGCAAAATCCTCCGGTATGCGCCAACGCAGCGTTTTTAGAAACCCTGTCGGTGGCCGACCATTCCGATGCGGCACTGCACCAGGCGGGAAATCTGCTGGCTCGTGGCGGGCAGCTAGAACGAGCGATCGCCCTCTATCAGCAGGCTCTCCAGGAAAATTCGTCAAATTTCGCGACCGTTATAGATTTGGGAAACGCACTGGTGCAAACGGGGCAAATGTCAGAGGCGATCGCCCTATATCAGACCGCCCTCAGCGAAGCCCCAAATGCCGCCGATCTCTGGCTAAGTCTGGGGCAGGCGCTCTGGAAACAGGGGGACGCAGAAGGGGCGATCGCCGCTGCCCATCACGCCTTGTCCTTCAATGCTGACCGCAAAGACGCACACCGACTGCTGGGGCTGGCGTATCTGGCGCGGGGGAACGCAGACCTTGCGGCCGAACATTGGCGATCGCTCCTGGCTCAGCAGCCCGAAGCCGTCGAGGGCTGGTATAACCTGGCGGCGGCGCTGATGCAGACGGTTGAGCCAGTCGAGGCGCTGCAATGCCTGCAAACAGCGCTAAAGCTGAATTCCAACCTGGCCCCCCAAGTGGCCAACCTGCTGGCGGGCTGGCAAAACCAGGGGCGTGGGCATCCGCCTTGGGGAGCCACGTCGCCTATGCTGGATGACCCGCTTTGGGAAAAGACGTGGCCCGTGGACGCGCCGACCCGCGAAGTCAGAACCCTGCCCGATTGGGTGGCATCGGAACCTAGAGCCTCGTTCACGCCCGTTCATCCGCCCCAGGTCGTTGCGCTCAAGCCGCCCCGCTGCCTAGAGCCGCTGCCCCACTTGAGCTTTGGGCTGGGCGATGCCCTGTCGATCCCTGGCACTTTTGTCGCCACGCTGCCAAACGGACGCTTTTGGCTCGATTCGGATCAAAGCAGCCTGGCCGTTTTTAACGCGGCGGGCGAGGTGATGCGCGATTGCTCCGCTGAGTTTCCGCTGCTCACCCCCGGACATCCCGACTGGCTCGCCCGCCAGCACTGGGTCTTTTCGTCCCAAAAGCTGCCACCTATAGAGCGCCTATCAGGAACCGTCGCCGTTCTTGCAGGCGTGTCGAATAACATCTACTTTCACTGGATGCTGGATGTCTTGCCGCGTCTCAAAGTCCTGCAAGATAGCGGGTTTAATCTTAACGAAATCGATTACTGGCTGGTGGGCGATCGCCATTCTTGGCAGCAAGACAGCTTGCATCATCTCCAGATTCCATCTGAGAAAGTTTTGTCTGTTCAGGAGCATCTCCATATCCAGGCAGATCAACTCATCATTCCTTCATTTCCCGGTGCGGCGGCCTGGCCCCAGGCTTGGGTTTGCGACTGGCTCAAGTCGTCCTTTTTACGTTCCCAGACACTTGCTCCTGATTTACCAAAGCGCTTGTATCTCTCCAGGCAAAAAACGCGCGATCGCCGAATCATCAACGAAGAATCCGTGGTGAAACTTCTTGAGTCCCAGGGATTCACCACGGTCTACCTGGAGACTTGCACCATCGCCGAACAAGCCCAGCTTTTTTATAATGCTGAACTCATCGTCTCTCCCCACGGCAGCGGACTCACCAACCTTGCCTTTTGTCGCCCCGGCACTCAGGTCATAGAACTGTTTTCGCCCAACTATGTCTATCCCTGCTACTGGTATCTCAGCAACTTGGTCGGGCTGGACTATGCCTATCTGCTGGGCGAGGTTCCTGCGGGGCACTTCTGGCAATCGCTGCTCTATCCGCTGGTTCGAGTTGAGGATATTTTTGTAAACCTGGATGCGCTGGCGCAAATAGTCGGTGGGATGATGAGATAGAGTCACACAATACCCCGATGCCTCTCTCTGCCATTATTCTCGCAGGGGGCCACAGCACCCGCATGGGGCGCGACAAGGCGCTGATTGAGATTGAAGGCGTGCCCCTGCTGCAAAGAACCGGAGCGATCGCCCAGTCCTGCGCCAGCCCAGTCTTCGTCGTCACGCCCTGGCCCGATCGCTACGCCGCGCTGCTGCCCGACTGCCAGTTTGTCTCCGAAACACCGCTGCCTGGGGAAACAGAGCCGCACGGGCCGCTGGTGGGCTTTTGGCAGGGGTTGGAGCGGGTCGCGGCGGGTGGAGCCTCAGCGTGGGTGCTGCTGCTGGCGTGCGACCTGCCCTGGCTGCAAGCAGCGGAGGTGCAGCAGTGGGCCGCGCAGTTGGAAACAGTCCAGTCGGGGGCGATCGCCTATTTGCCGCGCGATTCGCAGGGCTGGCAGCCGCTGTGTGGGTTTTATCGCCTGAGCAGTCTGCCGCTGCTGCGCGACTTTGTGCAGGCGGGCGGGCGATCGTTTCAACAGTGGCTAGCCCAGCATCCAGTTGCCGAAATTCCGGCTGTTGATTTTGCCCATTTGTTGAACTGCAACACGCCAGAAGACCTGACGCATCTCTGATGTCGGGATGTGGGATGTCGGGTGTGGGATGTTGGGATGTCGGATATTGGGATGTGAGATGTTGGGATGTGGAATGTCGGGATATGGCTGCACGGATTTGAACCCGGTTTGAGATGGCATCCCCTCTAATCAGGGGTACTCCGAACGAAATTACTGGAAGCGCCGCAGACACGGGATGTGCCTTCTAAAATCGCAAATCCAAAATCAACACAGAAAGTAGCTCAAACAAAATAGCTCAGACAAAGCATCTCAGACAAAATAGCTCAGAGGCGATCGCCCCTGAGCAGTGAAATCTCCTAAATCTCACCAGAATGCTGCGACTCAATGCCGCAAAGCGCTACACCCGCAGCAGTTCTGCATGTTCAATGCGAGTGCCCAGCACCTTAAGAAACTCCGCCAGCCAGCGCGGATGGGCAGGCCAGGCAGGAGCCGTTACCAGATTGCCGTCTACGACGGCCTCCGTCACGGGAACGTCAACATACTGACCGCCCGCAGCAGTCACTTCTGGGCCGCAGGCAGGATAGGCCGAGCAGCGTTTGCCACGCACGGCTCCAGCGGCAGCCAAAAGCTGCGCCCCGTGGCAGATGGCGGCAATGGGTTTGTTGGCATCGGCAAAATGCTGGACGATGTTGATGACATCCCCATTCAGCCGGATATATTCTGGGGCGCGGCCACCGGGAATCACCAGCGCGTCGTAGCTGGCGGGATTTATCTCGGCAAAGGTGGCATTGAGGGTGAAGCGGTGTCCTGGTTTTTCGGAATAGGTCTGATCGCCTTCAAAATCGTGAACCGCCGTGCGGACAAACTCCCCCGATTTTTTGTTGGGGCAGACGGCATGAACCGTGTGCCCAACCATTTGCAACGCCTGAAAGGGCACCATGACTTCGTAATCTTCTACAAAGTCTCCCACCAGCATCAGAATCTTCGCGGCCATGGTCTGTCCTCCTGAAAGCTGTTCGATATTGTTCGATATGGACATATTTTTGACCTTACGCCGTTGATCTGGTTCTGTGTCGCTGGGGCAACAAAGCGTAATTCACAAAATGTATTGCTGTATTGCTACATGCATGGTCACATGCATCGCCTATCGCCATGTATCGCCTATCGCCACGTATCGCTATGTATCGCCATGTAGCGCCACGTAGCGCCGCTCAAGTCCGCGCCTTGCTTGCCAAATAGCCTACTTGCCAGCCAGACGATCCGTTTGCTAGCCAGACAGCGCATTCAAGAAGCCAGGTTTGGGCACCAACACCGTTAGACCGTTTGGAATCGTTTCGACTTCAATCGGCGTGGTGCCAATGATTTCGCCATCGAGAACCACTTTTTGCGGCGGATTGGTGGTCACTTTCAGGCGAGACGCTCGCCCATGCACCACATTGGGGTGCTGCGGAGTGCCGCCGACCAGTGCGGTTCCAAAAATTTGCAGCATGGTGGCGATGCCCTGGAGCTTGTTCTGCACCGAGGCGATTGTCACGTCTAGCAGCCCGTCATCGAAGACCACTTGCCCTGCGCCCTGCGCCAGGACGGAGGTGGGCGGCGCTGCATTGGCGATAGTAATGGCGTGCGCCTGAAAAGGATAGACCTGTCCATCGGCTTCCAGTTCAGCATCGAAGAGGGATTGCTGATCCATCGCTTCCCAGCCCGCCATCAAATAGGCCAGCACGCCCCACTGGTCTTTGAGTTCACGGCTAGAGCGCTCGATGGTCAGCGCCTCGTAGCCCACGCCTGCTAGCAAGATCATCGGCAGCCCGTTGCAGCGGGCGACATCGACTGTGCGGGTGTATCCGCCTGCGATCGCCTGACAGGCACTCCGAATGGGAAACACTCCCGGCAAGCCCAGCGCCGTGGCGAAGGCGTTGGCTGTGCCCTTAGGAATCACGCCCAGGGGAATCCCGGTGCCAATCAGCGCCTTGGCCACCGCCGACACGGTGCCGTCGCCCCCCGCTGCGATGATGACATCGGGCTGGCTGGCGATCGCCGCTTCGATGTAGTCTGCCGGGTCTTCCTCTTCCGATGTGGTGTACACATGCAGCGTCATGTGTGGCTCTAGCAACTGGCGAATCAGCGTCAGGTCTTGGTCTGGAGAGCCACGCCCCGCAGCAGGATTAAAGACCAGATGGGCAACGGGAACATTGGTGAGGTGGAGGGCGATCGCCTCGGCCGTTGCCAAATTCGTCGCCAGTGGCACATTGTGGACGTTGCAAATCCGCAGGAGCGCTTGAATATCCGGTTCATGGGGCTGGGCATAGAGCGGATCGACCAAAAAGATTACCGCCAGGATCTTGCCCTCACACACCTCCGCAGAGATCTGCGCGTCGCCGCCCAATGGCCCCGACAGCATCCGCTCCACCGTCAGGCTGGTCGCATCCTGGATGCGCTGACCCGTCGTGCCCGTGGCAATTAGTCGATGCCGACTCAGCATGGCCTGATGCCGCTGAGCAAACTGGACAATGTTGTCTTTTTTGGAATCGTGGGCAATCAGGGCGATCGTGTTAGGCATTTTTCATTTTTCGTTCTTCGTTCTTCGTTCTTCGTTTTTCGTTTTTTCCGTCCCTCTCTCCATCCCCGCGCCTTTTCTCACGCTGCCTAAGGCACTTGCACCGGAATCAGGGCATTCTCCGGCAGGTTTGCCACAAACCGGCCCTCGTCTGCTAGAAACACCACCACGCGCAGGGCCCAGTCGGGTTCTACGTCGCGCAAGTCGGCCCAGGGCACAGCGACCTCCAGGCAGGTGTCGAGGGCAACCTGGGCCTGGGTGGAGCAGTTGTGCCACTGGAAGTGGTCACTGGCTTCTTGCAACCAGCGATCGCCCGTCCGCAGGTTAATCCCCAAATGATGGTGGAACAGATAGTTCATCGGTGCTTCGTCGGGCAGGTCGGCCAGCGG
>NZ_DVEA01000363.1:0-5018 GCF_015295965.1 Thermoleptolyngbya sp. M55_K2018_002 | reverse complement strand
CTGGTAGGGATAGTTGGCGGCGTGGTGGGTTTCGTCGGGGGCGATCGCGCATCGAGTGCGGCGGGGGCGGCTTCCGGGTGGGCGACGCAGCCGCACTTGCGCCGGAAAGCTCCGTTTGGGCATTTGCGAAGACCCGACCACCCAGAGATTCAGCGGCAATTCTTGGGGCTGGGGCATGTTGGCCAGGGCTTCCCAAAAATCTGCGTCTCGCGCAGGCTGCGGCAAGAAACCGAGGCGAATCGGCGTGGCGGCATCATCTTGCAGGGCGCGGCGGCGAATTTCTAGCCCGAAGCTGAGGCCCAGGGCGATTTCCTGGGTGCTGGGGGCGCTGACGACGATGTGGGTGGGCGTAGTCGGGTCGTCGGAATACATTTCGCTGGCAGCTTTTAGCGGGTTGAAGCTTTTGTAGAAGCCGAGTCCACTGGCGACGACCAGGCTGCTGACGATGCCGACCGCCAGGGCGATCGCCCACACGCGCCGAGCATTCACCCCCCTGGGCAACTGGGCCAGCAGCAGCCCCGCCAGCGCACAGACTGCTGGAAAATACACAAAGTTGTAGCGCGGTGCTAGGGTGATATCTTTATTCAACCCGTAGACGATGACGGCAAACTCTAGCAGCACCAGCCCCAGAAACCCTGTCAGCAAGGTCAACGCGGGCTGCTGCGGCGTGTTGCCCCACAGGTTTCGGCCACTGCGCCACAGCAGCCGCCCCAGCCACGCCGCATAGCCCAGCATCAACAGCGCCGACGGAATGGCGATCGCCCTGGGCTGTTTTTCCGCAGGCATCATCACCACCATCAGCACCCAGCCCACCGTGGTTTGCAGCAGCGGCGAGAGTCTTCCCAAAATGCTGTCTGCCAGCCCCAGCCACTCGGTTTCCGGGCGGTTCATGTGTTCCCAAAAGATGGGCAGCCACGGCAGGTAAATCAGGAACACAGCGGCGATCGCCAGCCCCAGCGCCCCCCAGCCCCAGCGCGAAATTTGCCCCCGATTCAGCAGCATCCAGCCCAGCAGCGCCCCCACCTGCGCCACTAGCGCCAGCAGGCAAAAATAATGAACGTAGAGTCCCAGTCCGGCGATCGCCGCCCAGCCCAGCCACACCCACGGGCGAAACCGATGCCGCTGCAAATCTTGCTGCATTTGTACCAGCCCCAGCAGCCCCAGCGTGATCAGCAGCACGGGCAACGTATAGTGTCGCGCCTCTTGGGATAAGTACACGCCAAACGGCGACACCGCCATCGCCGCTGCCCCCGCCAACCCCGCCGCGGCCGAAAACGCCACCCGGTTTAGCGCATACACAGCGGCGATCGCCCCCACTCCAAACAGCGCCGGCAGCGCCCGCAGCGCCCACACCCAGTTTTCGCCCGGTCGCAGCGCGTTCATCCAGCTATACATCAGGCAAAAAAACAGCGGCGGATGGGGCGACGTGGCGATCAGCCGCTGCGTGATGTCTCCACAACTCAACCCCGACTGCACGGTGAAAAACTCGTCCAGTTGCGAAATTGGGAAGAACTGACCCGTCGGAATTTCGCTGTATTGCCGACCCATCGCGGCGATCGCCGTAATCACCTCATCCAGCCACATCGGCTTCGAGTCCAGCCCCCAAAACCGCAGCCCCAGCCCTAAGAGCAGCAGCAAAGCAAGGATCAGATACGTGCGGGTAAACTTCATGACAAGGCTGGGGCGCAGTCTTCTTTGAACGCCGCCCCTCATCCCCCAGCCCCTTCTCCCAAGTGGGGAGAAGGGGAGCCAGACAGTTAAAACGTCTTGCTCCCGATTCGGGAGAGGGCGCTAGAAAGAGAACGGCTGGGCAATCAAACAGTCTTTTAACTAATAACTAAGGTGCATTATGGCAGAGCAAGATGACCTCTATGATCTGAATCGCTTTGTGAAGGCGCAAACGCCTGACTATGCGCGGGCGCTGGCGGAAATTCGGCAGGGCAAAAAGCGATCGCACTGGATGTGGTACATCTTTCCGCAATACGCAGGGCTGGGCTTTAGCGCCACGTCTCAGCACTACGCTATCAAAAGCCTTGCCGAGGCCGAGGCATACCTGCAACATCCCATTTTGGGCGATCGCCTGGTCGAGTGTGCCGAGGCAGTACTTCAGCTAGACGGGCGCTCTGCCCATGAAGTCTTTGGCTCACCCGACGACATAAAGCTGAGATCCTGCGCCACGCTATTCGCCCAGGTTTCGTCTCCAGGCTCAGTGTTTCATCGGCTGCTGGATCAATATTTTCAGGGCGAACCCGATGCCAGAACGCTGGAGTTAATTGAATTGAGGAATGAGGAATATTGAATTGAGAAGCTAATTGAATAGTTGGTATATCCCCTGCCAAAGCTATTTAGCTAGAACCATCACGACTTGGCCAGCGTTAATAGCCAATGTAATTGACAACACAATGAATCTGAATGGGTTTGGATGAATCTAAACGGATCTGGCAATAATTATGGACAGACAGAAACTTGAGCTAGTATTATCGTGGTTTGCCCCTATCCAGGGAACTCCGAATTCCGGTCTTCGCTATCTTACCCAAGCTGACCTTAATCGGATATTGTCGTGGTTTGCTCCTGCGAAAGGGGTATCTTCTCCTTCAAGTGCTGACTCTAACGGAACCATCAAGTTGGTTCAAACTGTGTTTGTCGCTGGTTTTCAATACTACGATGGTGAAAAAGTATGGAAAAACTTGGCTGTCGGAGATGCTGTGCGGCTTGTCCGTGAGCCTGACAACAAGCATGACGAATATGCGATCGAGGTTTACTGGCAAGACCGGAAATTGGGCTATGTGCCTCGCGTTGCAAACAGAACCCTGGCGCAAATGCTAGATCGCGGCGAAACGCTGACCGCCCAAATTGCCAATCAACAATCTACTGATAATCCTTGGGAAAGGCTGGAAATCGAAATCGGGTTGATCACCTGAGAAGCTGCTTGACAAAGCAATCCAACTACTTTCTTCCTCACTTTTATTTCCATCTAGCTTGAAGGTGGAATGCTCTCAAAAATTACATCTTCATAGAGCAGGGCGATCGCCCCTTGCCAGCCAATACTCGTCAGTTCGAGCGTATCTTCTGTGGTAAAAGATTGCAGCGCCCACTGCGTATCTGAGAGGCGGCGAAAGCGATCGACGCTAATTTGCGTGGCGTCAATCAAGACATATTCTTGCAGGGTCGAAAGCTGGCGATAGCGACGAAACTTTTCGCCCCGATCGAAGGCTTCGGTGGTGGGAGACAGCACTTCCACAATCAGGCACGGATGTTGAATCAGATTAACGGCGGGGCGATCGCGCTCATCGCAACTCACCATCACGTCAGGATAGAAATACGCCCCGCGTTCCGAAACCTGCACCTTCACATCCGACATCAACACGCGACAGCCTTTGCCTCGCAAAAAAGCCTTCAACGTAGAGGCCAGGTTCAGCGCAATCAAATTATGGGCGATCGTGCCGCCCGTTATGGCGAACACTTCCCCATCGAGATATTCGTGTTTGAGATCCTGCGCGGCTTCCCAGGCTAGATATTCCTGGGGCGACAGGCGGTGAGATTGGGGTTCTGCGATCATGGCGGCAGTTCTCGCAATGCAGCGCTTTCGTTTAGCATAGCGAATTGGCGATCGCCCGAATTCTCCAAACAACACCCGGTTTTACCTAATAACCGGTGCCCAGCATCAAGCGAGACACCAGCGATCGCCAAATGCGGTCAGGTAGCAGGGTGTGCAGCAACAAGAATGATTTGCCGTAGGGCGAATAGCGCAGTCGAGGCGTGCGATCGGTTGCGGCCTGGTAGATAGACCGGGCGACACCCTCCGGCCCGGGTAGAGAATCATTCAGGCGATCGCTAAACTGTTGAACTTGTTCAATCAAGTCGGCATAGTCTGGGTGCTTTGCCCAGGCAGTGCCCCGATGGATAAAGTTCGTGCGAATGCCTCCCGGCTCAATGATTTTGACCTGAATTTTGAAGCGGCGCAATTCATAGCGCAGCGCTTCCGAAAGTCCCTCAATCGCCCATTTCGACGCATGGTAAGACGATGCCAGCGGAAACGCCAAGCGCCCGCCAATTGAGGCAACATTGATAATGGTGCCACTGCGCTGTCGTCGCAGAATCGGCAGCACCGCCTGAATGGTTGCCACTGCTCCAAAAAGATTGGTCTGAAACTGATGCTGAAGCTGACTGGGTGACACGCCTTCCAGTGGCCCCATCAGCGCATAACCCGCATTATTCACCAATACATCAATTTGCCCAAATTGTGAAACGGTTTGGTGGACAGCGGTTTCAATCGTCTCTGGCTGGGTCAGATCCAGGTGAGGATAAATTAAATTAGCACGATCGCTGGGACTAGCCAGGTTAGGCGATCGCATCGTGGCGGCGACGTTCCAGCCCTTTTGCAGGAAATATTGCGCCGTGGCCTGCCCAATGCCACTCGAAGCCCCGGTGATCAAAATGGTTTTGCGGCTCATCTGTTTGCTCGTAGTCATGCCTTCTTACACGCTGGATGGATCACTTGCAGCGTAAACTGTGGAGTATGCTCCACAGTCAAGAGGGATTCCCAAATGCTGATTGGCGAGTTGTCCAAAGCGACTGGACTGTCCAAAGACACGATTCGGTTTTACGAAAAAATGGGGCTGATTTCTGGGGGCGATCGTCAGGCGGGCAGCCGACTTTACAAGGAATACAGCCCCGAAGTAGTGGAGCGACTGATGATGATCAGTCGGGGTAAAGGGTTGGGCTTTACCCTCCAGGAAATCCGACAGTTGCTAGACGAGTGGGGCGGCGGCAATATGCCCAAGCAGGAGCAAATTGCCACAATCGAGCGAAAACTGGTCGAAATTGGTCACAAAATGCAGCAGCTAGCCGAAATCAAAGCCTATCTTTTGGAAAAACTGAACTTGCTCCAGCAAGACCGCAACGCCGATGTATAAGCGCCTAGAATGCTGAAAGCAGCAGTTTTCAAACCTCCCGCATTTTTAAGAATGCAACCTCCTAGTCAGCTTTCAGCCCTTAACTCTCAAACGCTTGGCGCG
>NZ_DVEA01000136.1:0-5029 GCF_015295965.1 Thermoleptolyngbya sp. M55_K2018_002 | reverse complement strand
CCCTTTTTTCTCGTAGCCATTCTCAAGAGGATCTGAATTTTTCGAGGTGCCCAAACGATACCTTTTCAAACACCCTCTAACCATTTCGTTTTTAGCTTTGCCTAGAGGAGCTTTAATGCTAGCACTGGGGCAGGCGGGGCTGTAGGATAGAGCGGCTGAGGTCGGTGTCTTGCAGAATTGCTTCTCCTAAGTTTGCGTAGCTGAGCGTTGCCCAGCGCAAATCTGTCTGGATGAGCGTTGCCTGTTGAAAATTCGCCCCAAACAGGTAAGCGCGGCTGAGGTGCGTGGAAACCAACTGTGCGCCCTGAAGCTGCGCCTCGAAGAGATAGGCGTTAATTAACTCTGTTTCTAGCAGGTTGGCTTTGCACAGGTTGGCGTGGTTTAGCGTGGCGCGTTGCAGATTGGCATAGGCGAGGCTGCTGCGCTCTAGATTGGCATAGGCAAAGTTGGTGGCGCGGGCGTTGGCATAGCTGAGGTCTGCCCCGGTCGCGTTGGCGCGGTAAAAGCTGGCATCTCGCAAGTCCGCCTGTTGCAGGGTCGCCCCAACTAGCAGGGCATTCGACAGGTCAGCCGCCTGAAGCTGGGCGCTGTGCAGGGTTGCCAGGGTCAGGTCGGCGTAGCTGAGGTCGGCGGCTTGGAGCAACGCAAAGGCCAGGTTTGCGCTCTGGAGGTTGGCATGACGCAAATTCATCCCTTGCAGGTCGAACCCGATGAGGTTGGCGTGGCTAAGGTCTGGCGTGACATTGGGAGCGTGCGATCTCCATTGGTTCCAGCGATCGCCCCCCATCCGCAGCAGCGCTATATGCTCGGCGTTTGCCATAGCCTGCTCCCGTGCCCTACTCCTTGCGTCCTGCGTCAGGGAACGGCCGACCCGACGAGTTTTCGATGGCCTCGATTGCGGCGCGAGACCCTGCAATGATGTCCCGTTCTTCGCCCCCCAGATAGAGCCGCCCAAAGCTGCCCACAGAGGAAATTTGCAGAATGTTGATCAGCGCTGCTTTCTCAGCTTCATTGGCGGCCAGCGAGGCGTAGGCGGCTGGCTCGACCTCCAGCACGTATAGCGTTTGCCCCGATAGCAGCATTTGCCCCCGGCGGTTGCGGTTGATAAGCTGGGCGTGGTGCGGGTCGATGTTGCGGATGATCTGGCTGGAGATAATGCGCGGCTTATAGCAGTCCTGCGATCGCACGCCCAGTTCCGCCAGGATCGCCCGGCCCGCCGCCTGGGTTTCGCCCTGGCTGCTGGAATGCACCTCCAGCAAGCCATACAGCCGCTCGGTAAACAACACGCCCGGCCGCACCACGGCAGATTTGAGCGCAATGTCCATCAGGCGGTTGATTTCAATTCCCGGCGAAATCTCGATCCACAGAGAGGCATCACCCGGCAGCGGCAGAAACCCAACGGCGACGGTGCCCATGTAGGCGGCGTGCTGGGATTGTAAGCGGTCAATGTAAACGTAGCTGCGAAGCTCAATTCCCAAAGCTGGTTACGGGTGAGAAAAACGACAAGCCATTGCCCAGTGTATAGCTTTTCTGGGTGCGGCTGGGAGTGAGCGCAAGATTTGCGTGAGATTTGTGCGGCGGATTTCTGAGCAGCGCGATCGCCCCTAGAGAGCCAGCCAGATTCCTCGTGTGAAGAGAATGGGGGGCCGCGGGGAAAGCTAGGATCGGTTTATACCGCCCGTTGCCGATTACAGTTAGAAAATGATGAGTCAGACCCTATTCACAGCCGTCTTCAGATTCAGGCATTTGGCTAAAGGCATTGTGGTAAACCGTGTTTTGGGGCGGCAAGTGCCCACCTGTTGCCATGATTGAGGGATTGTCGCCCACTCCCGAAACGCCGCTGGCACTGATGCTGCAATTTGTGATTGCGGTGCTGGCAGGCATTAGCGGTCAGGTGGTAGCGGCGTTTTTTAATGTGCCCAGCATTGTATTTCTGCTGATTTTCGGCATTTTGCTGGGGGGCGACGGGCTGGACTGGCTGCATCCGCAGTCCCTCGGTCTTGGGCTAGAAGTCATCGTGGCGCTGTCGGTAGCGCTGATTTTGTTTGAGGGCGGGCTAAACCTGGAACTGCGGCAGCTCAGCACGGTATCGGGCAGCCTGCGGAACCTCGTCACCCTGGGTACGCTGATTACGCTGCTGGGTGGCGGCATGGCGGCCCACTGGCTGGGGGAATTTCCCTGGGCGATCGCCTTTCTCTACGCCGCGCTGGTGGTCGTCACCGGGCCGACGGTGATCAGCCCGCTGATGAAACAAGTCCAAGTCGATCGCCAGGTGTCCAGCTTGCTAGAAGGCGAGGGCGTGCTGATCGACCCAGTGGGTGCGATTCTGGCGGTGGTGGTGCTGGACGTGATTCTGAACGGCAACGCGGCTCCGCTGTCGGTGGCTAGCGGGCTGCTGCTGCGGCTGGGCATTGGCGGCGGCATTGGGGCGCTGGGCGGCTGGCTGCTGGGGCAGTTTCTCAAGCAGGCTAAGTTTTTGTCGGAAGGGCAGAAAAATCTGGTGGTGCTGGCAGGCGTGTGGGGTTTGTTTGGGCTGGCCCAGAGTATTCGCAGCGAGTCGGGGCTGATGACGGTGGTGCTGGCGGGGCTGGTGTTGCGGGCTTCGTCGATTCCCGATGAGCGTCTGCTGCGGCGATTCAAAGAGCAACTGACGATTTTGGCCGTGTCGATTTTGTTTGTGCTGCTGGCGGCGGATTTGTCGTTGGCAAGCCTGTTTGCGCTGGGCTGGGGCGCGGGGCTGACGGTGCTGGCGCTGATGTTTATCGTGCGGCCGCTGAATGTGGCGGTGTGTACGTGGAACAGCGGTCTGAACTGGCGACAGAAGCTTTTCATGTGCTGGGTCGCGCCAAGGGGCATTGTGTCGGCTTCGGTGGCCTCTCTGTTTGCGATTTTGCTAACCCAGCGCGGCATCAGCGGCGGTGAGGCGATCAAGGCGCTGGTGTTTCTGACGATTCTCTCGACGGTGTTTTTGCAGGGGCTGACGGCGCCGGGCGCGGTGATTGTCGGCTGCAACCCGCTGAGCCTGCTGATTGGGCGCATGTTTCAGGAGCGGGGCGAATCGGTGGTGCTGATCGACACTGACTTGGCGGCGTGCAAACTGGCGGAGCAGGAGGGGTTGCGGGCGATCGCCAGCAGTGCGCTAGATACGGACGTGCTAGAACAGGCGGGGCTGGGGCGGGTCGGCACGTTTCTGGCGCTAACCAGCAATGGCCAGGTGAATCAAGTGCTGGCGCAGCGGGCTGCGGAGGAGTTTCAGCCGCCTCGCGTGCTGGCCGTTGTGCCGGGAGATTTGAGCCAGGAGAGCGAACCCGTGGCGATCGCCACCAGCGCTGCCAGTTCCTCTACACCTTCCCCCACCTCGCCCAAGGTTCAGCCCGCCTTTGTGTCCAAAATGCCGCTGAAAACCTGGAACCGCTATTTAGACGATCGCGATGTGCGCCTGGGAGAAACCGTTCTTCAGGAGCCGATCCTGGTGGAGCAGCAGGTACATCTGGCAACGCTGATTGCGGATGGCAAGCTGATGCCGCTGCTGGTGGAGCGCGATGGGCAGCTTCAGGTTGCCTCGACTGAGGTCTTGCAGGAGGGCGATCGCCTCCTATACCTGTGGCACAATCCCAAATCCAAAATGCTGAAACGATTGGGCGGCAGCAACCCCAACGCCCGCCTGATGCCGGAGCGCATTGCCGAGGTGGAAACCCTGCCCCAGCCGTCGGTGGAAATCGAACAGCTTTTGTCGAAATCTATCGCTGCTGCGCCTGTCGCTGAGGAGGTCGAGGGCGATCGCCCTGACTCTACGGTTCCCGACGCAGTTCCCGACGCAACCCCCGATGCTATCTCTAGTGAACCCCAAAGCGAAACGCCCCAAGCTGCGGCCGATGCTCTGACTTCCGGCATCACGCCAGAGGATGTGTCAGAAGCGTCCGTCTCCTAGGCGGTGTCTTAAACCTTTCTAGGTCGTTGATTGCCTTGAGTCGATCCCCCTAAATCCCCGCGCTTACGCGCCGCTTCGCTAGAAATAAGGGGGACTTCCGGAGTGGTTCGGCTCGGTTCCCCCCTTTTTAAGGGGGGCTAGGGGGGATCAAAGGGTCTTAAAACGCGCCCTAGCAGTTTGACTGCTAGCAATGTGGTGCCTGCAATGTGGTGCCTGCAATGTGGTGACTCTTGGCAATCTGGTTCTTGGCAATCTGACTCTTGGCAATCTGACTCTTAGCAGTCTGGCCGCTTAACCCAGATTGCCAGACCACCGCCTCGTCCCCGCGCTGCCAAAAAGTGGGGCTTAGCCTGAAAAAACGAAAAGAAGGGCAATTTGGCGATCGCCCGTGCTGCAAAGGCTTCTGGGGATTCTTCGCGCAGGGTGCGCTGCCACAGGGGGCGATCGCCCGCGCCAATCGCCATTTCGGTAAAATCGAACGCCAGCAGATTCTTCTTGGGCTGAAAGCGGCAGGGGCCAGTAAACCGAAGCCACAGCCCGCCCAGCGTCACCTGATTGGCAATCGTGCCTTGGTTCGTCGCTGGATCAGCCGATGCAAAGCTAATCTGCGCGGGCACAAACTTGGGCCAATAAAAACCCGGCCCCAGTCGAATCCCGCGTCGGCGGGCTTTGCGCGTGGCCGTGGTAAAACAAAGCCGCCATTGTCCCAATAAATGTTCAAACGCGAGGGGCGTTTTTTGGTGTCGTGCGGTCGTTTCTGCCGCCAGCATGGCTGCTACCAGCGCTTGCGCCGAGGGGCGATCGCCGCTATCCCAGAAAGTCGCTGCGGCCTGAGACAGCGTGGCGATCGCCCGCGCCTCCGCCACCTCCAGCGATTGAGAATTGCTCATTTCAGAGGATTGTTTAGGTTACTTCATCTGGCTGGCAGGACAGTAGACAAGGTTTCCAGCCTAAGTCCTGGTGTTTAGTAATTAGCAGTGATGGATGTATTGAAAATCATCAATAGAAAGAAAATATTAACACGGTTTATAGTACAGTTAAACTCAGAAGTGTTGAAAGATAGCTCAACATACAAAGAATGGGGGCAGAATGTAGTAT
>NZ_DVEA01000329.1:0-5055 GCF_015295965.1 Thermoleptolyngbya sp. M55_K2018_002 | reverse complement strand
CCCGCCGTGCCGCACCAGTTTGGGCGCTTGGCAGAGACAATTCGCCAGGAGCGCGATCGCCAGTTTGGGATCTGGCTGGTGTCGGCGCAGCCGTCGCGGTCGGTGGCGCTGTTGCAGGAACACGACTGTCCGGCACAGTTCATCCCCAACCCCCACGACTATCCGGCCATCGATCGGCTCCAGGCGAACCGCGTGCCGACAGCGGTGAAGTATTCCGGTCTGGCAGAGCTAGAGGGCTTCATTCTGCCAACGTTCCGCATCGTCGTCATCACCGACCGCGAGTTTTTTGGGCAGCACACCCTGGCCACGCCCAGCTACGTCCGCAAGCGTCGCCGCGCCGCCTCCAAACAAGTTGACCCGAACAAGCTGCAACCGGGTGATTACGTCGTCCACAAAAACCACGGCATTGGCCAGTTCATCAAGCTGGAAAGCCTGACGCTGGACAACGAAACCCGCGAATATCTGGTGCTGAAATATGCCGACGGGCTGCTGCGGGTGGCGGCGGATCAGGTGAATGCGCTGTCGCGGTTTCGCGGCGTGGGCGAGGGCAAACCCGAACTCAGCAAAATGACGGGCAAAGCCTGGGAACGCACCAAGCAAAAGGTTCGCAAGGCGATTAAGAAAGTTGCCTTTGACCTGCTGCAACTCTACGCCCAGCGGGCCCAGCAGCAGGGCCACGCCTACCCGCCGGATACGCCCTGGCAGGAGGAAATGGAAGACTCGTTTCCCTACCAGCCCACGACCGACCAGCTCAAGGCGATTCAGGACGTGAAGCGGGATATGGAGGGCGATCGCCCGATGGATCGGCTGGTCTGCGGCGATGTGGGCTTCGGCAAAACCGAGGTCGCCATTCGCGCCATCTTCAAGGCGATCACCGCTGGGAAACAGGTCGCCCTCCTCGCGCCGACGACGATTTTGACGCAGCAGCATTACCACACCCTGAAGGAGCGCTTTGCCCCATACCCGATTCAGGTGGGTCTGCTGAACCGTTTTCGCACCAATGCCGAAAAGCAGGACATCCTGAAGCGCCTCGCCTCTGGGGAACTGGATGTAGTAGTAGGGACGCATCAGCTTTTGGGTAAGGGCGTGCAGTTCAAAGACTTGGGGCTGCTGGTGGTAGACGAAGAGCAGCGCTTTGGCGTGAACCAGAAGGAAAAAATCAAAACCCTGAAAACTCAGGTAGACGTGCTGACCCTCAGCGCTACGCCGATTCCCCGGACGCTTTACATGGCGCTGTCGGGCGTGCGCGAAATGAGCCTGATCACCACGCCGCCGCCCTCCCGTCGCCCCATCAAGACGCACCTGTCGCCCTACGACCCGGAGATGGTGCGGACGGCAATTCGGCAGGAACTCGATCGCGGTGGGCAGGTGTTTTACGTGGTGCCACGGGTGGAGGGCATTGAGGAAACCGCCGCCAAGATTCGGGAAATGGTGCCGGGGGTGCGGATGGCGATCGCCCACGGGCAGATGCAGGAAGGCGAACTGGAAGCCACCATGCTCACCTTCAACAACGGCGAGGCGGATATCCTCGTCTGCACCACCATTATCGAATCGGGGCTGGACATCCCCCGTGTGAATACGATTCTGATCGAAGACGCGCAGAAGTTCGGTCTGTCTCAGCTTTATCAGCTCCGGGGACGGGTCGGCCGCGCGGGCATCCAGGCCCATGCGTGGCTGTTTTACCCAAAACAAAGCCAGCTTACGGAAACCGCCCGTCAGCGGCTCCGCGCCATTCAGGAATTTACCCAGCTTGGCTCTGGCTATCAGTTGGCCATGCGCGACATGGAGATTCGCGGCGTGGGCAATCTGCTGGGGGCGGAGCAGTCGGGGCAGATGGACGCGATCGGCTTTGACCTGTATATGGAAATGCTGGAGGAAGCCATCAAGGAAATTCGCGGGCAGGAAATTCCCCAGGTGGACGACACCCAGATCGACCTACGCCTCACTGCCTTCATCCCCGCCGACTATATCCCCGACCTAGATCAAAAGATGAGCGCCTATCGCGCTGTCGCTGCTGCCCAGACCAAGCAGGAATTGACCGAGATTGCGGTGGATTGGAGCGATCGCTATGGCCCCATTCCCCCCGCCGCGCTGCAACTGTTCCGCGTGGTGGAGCTAAAGCAGATTGCCAAGAAACTGGGCTTCTCGCGCATCAAGCCCGACGGCAAGCAGCACATCCTGCTAGAAACGCCAATGGAAGAACCCGCCTGGAACCTGCTGAAGGACAAGCTGCCTAGCCATTTGCAATCCCGCTTTGTCTACACCCCCGGCAAAGTCACTGTGCGCGGACTGGGGGCCCTCAGCGCCGATCTCCAGCTAGAGAACCTGATCGACTGGCTCAGCCGGATGCAGGGGGCCTTGCTAGAGCCGAGCTTGGTTTAGCAAGAAGTCACCGCTGGCGGTGCTGCGATCCAAAAGCCCCGTTGAAATGACGGCTAGTGCAGCAGATGAGTGCCGTAATTCTGTCTTGATTTCATAGTTTAAGTCACGCTGAAAGACACGTAAAAGTTCAATAAACGGAACGCTTTCCGGAATCCAGTCATGAATTCAATAGACCTCCTGCATGAAGCAGGAAGCGTTTGCCAGTTCGTAGTTGGGTAGTCCTGCAATCAAGTTCAAGCGCAAGCCAAAGCGTCGTCTCCGGTTGCGATACCGCCCTGAGAAGATGCGAAAGATCTTGAAGCGACGAATCACATGCTCTACTCTCACCCGCAGTCTCTCTAATGCCCGATTGTGTTGCTTCTCGTCCTCGGCTAACGGTTGGTTGCGTGGTTTTTGGGTGGGCGTACAAGCTCCAGCATGACGCTTGGCAAATCCCTGATACCCGCGGTCAGCTAAACATAACTGCGACGATACCAAGGGTAGGCGACTTCGTTTGAGCAGCTTGAAGTCATGCGTCTTGCCTTTGTCGATTGCAGTCGCAATCACCTGCCCGTTCTCAAAATCCACCAATAGCTGAGCCTTCAGGGTATGGCACTTCTGCTTGCCACTGTAGTAACGTTTCTGTTTTTTTTGGATTATTTTTAGCTTCAACAATCAGCACCCAAAGCAGCGGCTCAGCGTTGTTTTTGTGAGCCGCTAAAAGGTCTGGTCGGCCTGCGATTTGGATTTCTTCATCCTCCGTTTGAATGAGCGCAATGCTTTCTTCTAGGCGAAGCTTAATGGGCGGGCGATAGTAGCCAGCGAGCCTCAGCAGTGGAAGCACCGTGAGCGCCTCCACCATGCCTTCCGATACCTTACCTTCCACCAGGTATGGATCAAAATCATTGCGAATTTGCCGCAGTTCCTCCTGTTCTCTAGGTGTAATAGGTTTCAGCACCAGAAATGGCTCGAAGGAAGGGGCATAGCATCGCTGAAACCCAAGACGCTCGTGAACATCTGCAATGGAGAGTTGCTGGGCCTGAAAAATGGTCATGGCTTTGTGGAATAGATAAAAGAACTGCCGGGATATGGTGGCGTATCCCGGCAGCGAGGAGACTGCTACTGTTCTGCACCCTCGATTGGCGCAAAGCCTTGCCGCTGGATGTTCTCGCTGATGTGACGCGGCTCTAGGAATTGCAGCAGGTAGTCTGGGCCGCCTGCCTTGGAGCCAACGCCAGAGAGCTTGAAGCCGCCGAAGGGCTGCCGCGCCACGATCGCCCCCGTGATGTGGCGATTGATGTACAGGTTGCCCACTTCAAACTCGGCTTTGGCGCGATCGAGGTGGGAGGGCGTGCGCGAGTAGATGCCGCCCGTCAGCGCGTAGAGCGTGCCGTTGGCAATGTCCATCGCTTCATCAAACGTCGTCGCCTTGATCACCGCCAGCACCGGGCCAAAGATCTCCTCCTGGGCAATCTTGGCGTTGGGCGACACGTTCGTAAAGATCGTCGGGCCGACGAAATAGCCATTATCGGGCGCGGGCATTTCCAGCGCCAGGGTTGCTTCTTCCTTCCCCTTTTCAATGTAGGCTTTGATGCGGTTTTGGGCCTGCGCGTCGATCACGGGGCCAACCTTGGTGTCGGGCGACTCGGCGATGCCGACGTGCAGCGATTTTGTTGCCTCGATCAGCCGATTGACGAACGTGTCGTAGATGGGTTCCAGCACGATGACGCGAGAGCAGGCGGAACACTTCTGACCGCTATAGCCGAACGCAGAATAGACCACGCCCTGCACAGCCTGATCCAGGTCAGCGCTTTCGTCTACGATAATCGCGTTCTTGCCGCCCATTTCGGCCACCACGCGCTTGAGATGGCGCTGGCCCGGTTGCAGGATCGCGGCTTCTGCGTAAATGCGACAGCCCACTTCCTGGGAACCCGTGAAGGTAATCATGTGAACATCGGGATGTTTGACCAAGTGTGCGCCCACGGTGGAACCTTTGCTGGGAATGTATTGGAACACGCCAGCGGGAACGCCTGCCTCAATCAAAATTTCCGCTAGCTTAGCGGCAATCACAGACGATGTTTCCGCAGGCTTGAGCAGCGTGCAGTTGCCCGCAACGAGGGAGGCAACCGTCATGCCCGTGGGAATGGCTAGCGGAAAGTTCCACGGCGAGATGATCAGCGAAATGCCGCGTGGCTGGTAGTGGTAGCGGTTGGTTTCGCCCACCACGTCATAGCTCACGCCTGCATCTAGCCGCTCCATCTCGTTGGCATAGTAGCGGCAAAAGTCGATCGCCTCTGACACTTCTGGATCTGCTTGTCCCAGCACCTTGCCCGTTTCCAGCACCATCCAGGCGCAGAGTTCGGTGCGGCGCTGTTCCATCAGATCTGCTGCACGGCGCAGAATGGCAGCGCGTTCCTTTGCGGGCGTATTCTTCCAGGCGGGGAAGGCGGCCTTGGCAGCGGCGATCGCCCCCTCTGCTTGGTCAATGCTCAGCAGCCCCACCTTGCCCACCACTTCCGACGGATTCGACGGGTTCACCGACTCGATCACCTCCAGCGTATTCACCCGCTGCCCATTCACCAGCGGCAGATAGGTTTGCCCCAACTGCTGACGCACGGTTTGGATAGCAGCGAGAGCGCGATCGCGCTTTTCGGCAATCGAAAAGTCCGTATCTGGGGCGTTGGCGAAGGCGTG
>NZ_DVEA01000314.1:0-5057 GCF_015295965.1 Thermoleptolyngbya sp. M55_K2018_002 | reverse complement strand
ACGTGAAGCGCTGGGACAGGGCGGCCTACAATGGACGCAGCCCTGAGACAGGCACTGGCTGTCGAGGGGTCAGGTGTTGGTAGGTGTTGCAACCGCCTACCGACACCGTGGGTGACTAAACGACCAAAATTTCGGGGGAAAGGCAAGCTGCACCGATAGGAATCGAATTACAGCTTGATGGACGATTGTACTGGATGCGATCGCCCTCGTCAATTGTCCTGATGATTTACACTTACAACCCCATTCATCCTGCGATCGCCCCTACTTATGCCAAGGGCCCAAGTTTTTCTTATCCCAGATTCGGTAAAGATATATTAAGATGCATTCCAAGACCCAAGCCCTTCGCGCTGGAACGGCCGAGCAGCTAGGCTCAACACCGGACTATTACACGTTGGCGTAGGGCAGCAGCACAATATGGCGATCGCGATCGATCAACAGCCAGCCCTCTTCACGCAGTTGGCTGATCAGGCGCGTGACTGTAACGCGAGTCGTGCCGATGGCGTTGGCAAGCTGCTGGTGGGTCAGGCGCACACTCAAGCGAGTTCCCTCAGGCGCCGGCTGTCCCACTTCCCGCTTTAGCAGCACCAGCAAATGCCGCAGCCGATCTTCGACTCGGCGATAGCCCACCATTGCCAGCACCGCCTCCGTTTGCCGCAGCCGCCGCGCCATGTGTTGAAAAATGCCCTGCGCCAACATAGGAGACTGTTCCACTTCCGACCAAGTGAGGCGCATCAGGTCTACGTCCGACAGCGCGGTGGCGTGATAGGGACGAATCAGCGTCAGCGGCAACCCAAACGGCATCGAAGCGGAAGCCAGCCCCAGCAGCGCCTCATCCCCTGTGTCATAAAACGTGCCCAACTGCACTACGCCCCGGCAAACCACCCAGACTTCATGTGGCGTGAGCGGGATGTCTTGCCCTGCGCGGAAGGACTGCAAGCTTCTGCCCTGATAAAGTTTCTCCAACAACAAGCGCAAGTCTGACTGGCTGGGAACTTCCAGGGCGAATGACTGAAGCATATTGAACTCCCTTGTGTGAGCGTGCCCTCTCAATCTAGAATCTGCACCTAAAGATGGGGTAATTCTCTGGTTTAGAGAAGGTTAAGATCCCGTATGCTCACGGATACGCAATCATTTGCAAATTTACGCAAGAATTCACGGATTTACCTATAGATCCATCTATGAAAATGCCGTTTAGAATTGTGCTGGCTGCCTGGACGTAGCCTTTTTAGCAAAGCAGTTGAGGATACATATTCAAGATCCCTAGTCCTCAGTGGCGCTAGGGCGTGTCTTAAAGCCCTTTGATCCCCCCTAGCCCCCCTTAAAGATCCCCCCTTAGCCCCCCTTAAAAAAGGGGGAACCGAGCCGAACCACTCCGGAAGTCCCCCTTAATGGATTTAGGGGGATCGACTCAAGGCAATCAACGACCTAGAAAGGTTTAAGACACTGCCTAGGAATGAGAGGGCTAGAGGCTCTGCAAATGCTTGACAGGCAATCCAAAATCGCAAATCACAAATCGCAAATCGCAAATCCACATCACTTTATGCTTCTGGGGAACCCGTTTCAACGGACGGCAGGCTGGTGCTGAGAACCCAATCGACAAACTGGCGGGCCGTGCGGCCCGATCGCCCATTTTGCTGGGTTGCCCACTGGAGGGCCTGAAATTCCAGGGTCTTGGGGTCGAGCGGGAGGTCATTTTGGCGGGCGAGATGGCGCACGATTTCCAGGTAGGTGTCTTGGTCGGCGGGTTCAAAGGTGAGCGTTAGCCCAAAGCGATCGCCAAAGGACAGCTTTTCTTGCACCGTGTCCCAACTGTGGATTTCGTCGGCATCGCTGGGGCGGGGGCGATCGCCAAAAAACTCGCGGATCAGGTGGCGACGGTTGGAGGTGGCGTAGACCACCACATTGGGCGATCGCGCCACGACGCTGCCTTCTAGCACCACTTTCAGCGCTTTAAAGGCTTCGTCGTCGTCTTCAAAAGACAGGTCATCGACAAAGAGAATAAACGCTTGCGGCACATCGCGCAGCAGCGGCAAAATGTCCGGCAATTTCGCCAGTTCCGCCTTGCTGACTTCGATGAGTCGCAAGCCGCGATCGCCATACTGGTTCAGCAGCGCCTTCACCAGCGACGACTTGCCCGTGCCCCGGCTGCCGTAGAGCAACACGTTCAGCGCCGGAGCGCCTGCTAGCAGCGCCTCAGTATTTTGCAAAAGCTGCTGTTTTTGTCGCTCATAGCCCACCAGCGCATCGAGCGAAATCGGGTCGGGATGGGGGATGCCCTCTAGCCGACCACCTTGCCAGCGAAAGGCACGATAGCGGGCATAGTCGCCCACACCCGCGCTGCGGTAGTGTTGCGCCAGATCGGGCAATAGGCTGGCCCAATCGGCGGCGGCTTGAAACTGGGCGCGAATGGTTTGGGTTTGCGGGCTGGCGGATGCTTTGGGGTCGTCGGCTGCGCTCCAGCTTACGGGCGGCAGGGACAGCCCTGCGGCGATCGCCAGCCATTGCCCCAGGCGATCGCCCGTGCAGGTGGTATAAAGCGCCTGGAGCGCTCGCAGGTCAGCGGCGGCGGCGGACACCAGGGGTTGCGGCAGGTCGCTCAGGTCGGTTCGCTGGGTTGCCTGGGTAAAGGGGTTGTCGTCTAGCAAAATCTGATCCAGCAGGTGCGATTGCCAGCTTTGCTGACGAGTCGCCAGCGTATAAAACCAGTCGCCATAGGCCTTCAGGAGGTCTACCCGGTCGGCGGGCGATCGCCCCAGCGCCGCCAACAGCCGCAGCAACGCCTGCCCTGGCTCTTGCCGCAGCACCGCTGGGTAAACCAGCAGCGAGGCGGCCTGCTGCTGGAGGAGGTGAATTTGCTTTAAAACCTGGGCATCCATGCGGCGATCGCACGTTTGAGAAGACGGGGTTTGGACGAGGGGGTTAGAAGTCAACAACCCTGATATCTATCTAATACCTATTAACCCAGATGATATCTATCAACGCGGCTAACTTCTAAACCCCAGACCCCTAGCCCTCTTTCTCGTCCACCATCGACAACATGCCTTGCAGCGCGGCGGGGATGCTCTTGGGGTCCATGAACATCACCTTGCTGCTGTCGCTCTTGCCGATGGTGTTGCCCATGTCGAGGTAGCCCAGCGCCAGCAAAACCTGACCCGCTTCCATCGCGCGGGGGTCGTTTTTCAAGGCTTGCGTGACGATGCCGATGGCTTCGGCGGTGGCTTGGGCCTTGAGTACGGCGGCTTGGCGTTCGGCTTGGGCTTTCAGCACGGCGGCTTTTTGGTCGGCTTCGGCTCGCAGCACAACGGCCTTCTGATTTGCCTCGGCTTCTAGCACTTGGGCATCGGCTTTGCCTCGCGCTGAGTTCACCGCAGCTTCGCGATCGCCCTCAGAGGTCAAAATCGCCGCCCGCTTGCGCCGCTCTGCCGACATTTGCAACTCCATCGACTCTTGCACCGCCTTTGAGGGCACGATGTCGCGCAGTTCCACACGAGTCACCTTCACGCCCCAGGGGTCAGTAGCAGTGTCTAGCTCTCGCAGCAGAATTTCGTTAATCTGCGATCGCGCAGTAAAGGTTTCGTCTAGCTCCAGCTTACCCATCTCGGCGCGAATCTGGGTCAGCACCAAGTTCACCATCGCCGCCTGGAGATTTTGCACCTTGTAATAGGCCTTTTCCATGTCCACGATGCGCCAGTAGACCACCGCATCCACCGTGATAGCAACGTTGTCCTTGGTGATCGACGGCTGAGGCGGAATGTCCAGCACCTTTTCCCGAATCGTTTCCTGAAACGCGACCCGATCGGCAAACGGCAGAATAAAGTTCAAACCAGGCTTCAGCTTTTTGTTGTAGCTGCCCAGGCGCTCGACCAGCGCTTCGTTCCCCTGGTTAACAATTTTAACAGAGCTAGACAGCCCAGCCGTGCCCAACACCAGCGCAATCAGAGCGGTGAAAAAACCTTCCATGCAAAACCTCCACAATCCAAATTGAGAGAAACCAAGTTGAGAGAAACCAATCCGCGACTCACCCTCAGCAGGCGATCCTCAGCGACTCACCAGATGCTCTGGCAACACGATCAGCGTGGTGCCCCGACGCTCCACCACCACCACTTTTTGATCGGCGGCGATCGCCAGATTTTCGTCCTCACACCGGGCCTGCCAGGAGTTGCCTTCGTAGATCACCCGCCCCGTTTCGCCAGGAGGAATCGAGGTCAGCGTCCGCGCTTCGTGGGAATCTTCGATCAAGCGCGATCGCCGCTGCGGAATGAATCGGCGCGACAGCACCACCAGCAGCACCGACAACACCAGCCAGAGCATGACCTGGAGGCTGACCTGCGGCACCGACAGCGCCACAAAGGCCACGATCAGCGCACTAATTCCCATTACAAATTCCACAAACGCAGTGGGCAGCACAATCTCCATCATGCAGAGGACGATGCCTGCAATTAGCCAAATCACGCTAGGACTCATGGTCATCAGCCGTTATCCGAGAGAGAGGGACAAACGATACAAGAAGAAAGCCAGGAGAACGCTTGGTTGAGAGACTTTTCAGCAAGACTCTGTGGACGAAAAGACTCTGTGGACGAAGAGGACTATATTTCGAGGAGCCGAGGGCTATGCAGAGACATGAATGCAAGGAATGCAAACGTCCCTGCTTAAATCCAACACGTCGCTGTCACGGGTTCATTACGACACTTTCGACACTACGGATAGCTACAAAAAACGCTGGCAATATTCCAGATGGACAGCCGTTGAACGAGCCGCTAGGTTCAGACTGCGGGTGGCAATGTTTCAGCCAGTTCTGCGTGAAATCTGGGTAACGTCTGCATAAACCCTGGGACGCGCTCGGATTGGGGGATTGGTTTGCGGGTTTGAGCGTCTGCCTGTTTGAATCCAGCCACTTGAATCTAGCCGCTTGAATTCAGCCGCTTGAATCTAGGGCGTGTTTTAAAGCCCTTTGATCCCCCCTAGCCCCCCTGAAAAAAGGGGGGGAACCGAGCCGAACCAGTCCGGAAGTCCCCCTTAATAAGGGGGATTTAGGGGGATCGACTCAAGGCAATCAA
>NZ_DVEA01000346.1:0-28958 GCF_015295965.1 Thermoleptolyngbya sp. M55_K2018_002 | reverse complement strand
GCGAACCCCCAGCCAGCGAACCCGCCCGCTGCCACCGCGTCGCCTGCCGCGCCCAAGCCAGAACCCACCTACCAGCATGTGATTGAGTTCAACCGCAGCCCGGTGGTGGGCAATCGCCTCCGCATGGAAGGCGTGTACCCAACAGCTCGGCTTGGGTTTAACCGTCCCCGTCAGTGGGATGTCAAAACTGCCAAGCTCGTACTGCGGTTCCAGCACTCGCCGTCGCTGCTGTCTGATCGCTCAAGCCTGACGGTTCGGGTAAACGATACTAGCGTGGGCAGCGTGCCGCTGAATCGTCCCAATTCTCAGATTGGTCAGGTGGTCTTCGAGGTGCCCTCCAATCTAATTCAGGACTACAACGAGATTTCAATTCTGGCAGAGCAGCAGACGAATGAAGACTGCACCGTTGCCACCGACCCGACCTTGTGGACCGAGATTCTACCCGATTCCAAGGTCATTCTGGACTATGCGTTAGAGTCTGTTCCGCTGGACTTCAGCCGCTATCCGTTCCCGTTTATTGACACCCTCAGTCTCGATACCAATCAGATTACGTATCTGCGGCCCCGCGCTTACAGCGACACCTGGCTTAATGCAGCAGCCATCTTTCAGGCTGAGGCAGGGCGGATTGTGGACTTTCGCCCGCTCAATACTCGGCTAGTGGGCAGTTTGGATAACCTCCAGTGGAACGATCGCGTGGTCATTCTGGGTACTCCAGCAGAACAGCCTGTTCTGTCAGACCTATCGCTGCCGCTGCCGATTCGCAACGGTCAGCTTTTGGACGGAAACAACACGCCGCTGCCCGGCGATACGGGCGTTTTAATGTTGACCACGCTGAAAGACAACGGTTTACCCGTTCTCGTAGCAACGGGAAATTCGGCGGCGGGTGTGCAGAAGGCGGTGCAGTTCCTGGTGCAGACCAAAGAGGCGCAGATTGGTACAGGTCAGGTGTTAACGGTGACCAATCTGGTGAATGAGCCGTCGCCTGCGCCCCGCGAGTGGCCAGGCTATCTGCCCACGCGCAATAGCTTTACCCTGCGTGATTTAACCACGCTCGGCGGACAAAACTTTGAAGACATTACGGTGCATGGCACGAATGCACCACCTATTGAAATTCCGTTCCGGGCGCTGCCCGATGACCGCTTTTCGCGGGGCAGCCGCATGAGGGTGGATTATAGCTACAGCGCTCAGGTTGATCCACGCACTTCGACGGTGGAAGTACGGCTGGATGATGTGACGATTGGCTCTAAGCGGCTGAATTCTGCAAAGGGGGGTCGCGATTCGCTGGATGTGGATTTACCCGCGGCGTTGATTCAGCCGGATTCGCAGTTGAATGTGGTGTTTAACTTAAATCCGCGCTCTGCTGAGGTCTGTGGTTTATCCAGAGATCAATCCCTCTGGGGAACGCTGCATGGCGACACGGACTTTAATCTGAAGCGAGACATCTTCACCCGGATGCCGGATTTGCGGCTGCTGCAAGTTGGCTATCCGTTTGCCGCACCGCAGGACTTGTCGGAGACGGCATTTGTGGTGCCGAGTGCCCCACGGGATGCGGATGTGAAAGCCATGCTGGCGGTGAGTGAACGACTGGGTCGGCTGAGCCGCGCCAATTCGGTGAATCTGCAAGTTTACACGGGCGGCAATCTGCCTGCTGAGGCGCGGGGTATGAACTTGGTGGGAATTGGGACGCGCGATCGCTTCCCATTGCCCGAAGTGATGGAGTCTGGCGGTTTTGAACTCCGAAATCTGTTTTCGCGGGGCTGGCGCGGTAGCCGGGTGCAGGCTTTGCCTGATGGCCAGGGTGTGGTGAAGCTGATGGTGTCGCCGAATAATGGCGATCGCGCGGTGTTGGCCATCACCGGCCAGAGCGAACAGGGCCTCACCGACGCAGCAGAAGTGTTCAAGCGCGACCCGCTGTTTTCTCAACTCAACGGCGACACGGTGCTAATTAGCCGAAACAAGCCCAATCCATCGCCCAATGACCCCTATGCTTACAAGCTCGATATCCTGCGGGAGGAACCGCTCCAGCAGGTGCAAAGAACCGGATTCCTGAGTCGAGTCTCCATCTTTATTCAAGACAACTGGTTCCTGCTACCGACGGGCATTCTGTTAATCTCACTGCTGCTGTATGGCATTTCTCAGCTCTACGTTAATCGGCTCGCCAAGTCAGGAGAGGTAAAATGACGAGTTCCATGTCTCAAGCCCCCGTCGAACCCGTCTCTCGTCAGCAGCCGTGGATTGCGCGGTGGCTGCTGCGAGTGCCGAACTGGTTTGACCGCTTTTTTCCCAGGGCACGCAGCACGCAGCTCTTTTGGCTGGTCATTGGTCTGATGGTGCTGTCTGTGCCGCTAATCGTCACGCCGCTAAAAATCTGGCAGCAGGGCGTTGTGGCAGTGATTCTGATCCTGCTAGGCTGGGCTGTGGTGAAGCTAGAGCAGTGGCAAACCCAGCGCCAAGCAAGCGAGTATCTGCATCTGTTCCTGGCCTGGCTGAGTATCGTCACGACAATGCGGTACCTCTATTACCGCACAAGCTATACGCTGAACCTGGATGGCTGGCTCAATGCAACCTTCAGTATTGTGCTGTTCATGGCGGAGCTATATGCGATCGCCACGCTGTTTCTGTCCTATTTTCAGACACTAAAACTGCGCGATCGCCAGCCCGTCGATCTGTCTGGCATTCCCCAAAGTCAATGGTTCAACGTTGACGTATACATTCCCACCTACAACGAGGATGTCGAGATCGTCCGCAAGACGGCCCTCGCGGCTCTGGCGCTGGACTACCCCGAAGAGAAAAAGCGAGTCTATGTGCTAGACGACGGACGGAAATTTCCCGATCGTCGGGAAAAGCTTCGCCGCATGTGTGAAGAAATTGGCTGCACTATGCTGACGCGGGACAACAACGACCACGCCAAAGCAGGCAATATCAATACTGCCATGCGCCGCACGCGAGGCGACCTAGTGCTAATCCTGGACTGCGACCACATTCCATCGCGGCAGTTTCTTCAGGAAACGGTCGGCTTTTTCTACAACGCCAAGGTCGCACTTGTCCAAACCCCGCACTGGTTTTACAACCCCGATCCCTTCGAGCGCAACCTGCTGACTCAGGGACGAGTCCCCGTCGGCAACGAGCTGTTCTACAAGGTGGTGCAAAAGGGCAACGACTTTTGGAACGCCACCTTCTTCTGTGGTTCGGCCGCAGTCATTCGCCGCGACTACGTGCTGCGGATTGGCGGGATTGCCGTAGAAACCGTAACCGAAGACTGTCACACCTCACTGCGGCTACACTCCCTGGGCTATGAGTCGGTTTACTACGACAAAATCATGGTGGCAGGGTTGGCACCGGAGAAATTCTCCTCCTACGTAGGGCAGCAGGTGCGCTGGGCGCGAGGCATGGCACAAATCCTGCGGCTAGAGAATCCGCTGTTTAACCGCAAACTCAAGCTCACGCTGCCGCAGCGGTTGTGCTACACCTCCGCCACCACCCACTTTTTCTTTGGGTTTCCGCGCATCATGTATGCACTATCGCCAGTGCTGTACCTGCTGTTTGGTATTAACCTGATTCGCGGTCTGGGTGTGGAAACGCTGGTGTACGCATTACCTCACATTGCCCTGGCGCTAAATGCCAACTACATCACCGCCAAAGAAGTCCGCTTTTCGTTCTGGAACGAAGTGTTTGAATACGCGATGGCGTTTCAGGATGGCATTGTGACCTTTATGGCGCTGATTAACCCCAAGCTAGGCAGCTTCAACGTGACCGACAAGGGCGTAAAGGTCACAAAACGTAGCTTCGATTACGAATCTGCCAAAGCCTCCCTGATTATTGTGTCGCTACTGGTGCTGTCGCTGCTGGCCGTCCCTTTCTGGCTGGTGCTTCAGCCCGAAGCAAAAGAAGCCGTCATCATCAACGCCGCTTGGTGTGTGTTTAACCTGGTGCTGCTGGTGGCGGCGCTGCTGGTAGCCTATGAACAGCCGCAACTGCGTCGGGCACACCGTCTGGAACGCAAGCTGGGTGCAGTTATCTACGGCAACAACAACGAAACCCTGTCTGGCAAGACGCTGGATGTCAGCGAGAACGGGGCGCGGATCGTGCTGGATAGCTGGCCGAACCTGCCCGATGCGGTTGAAATCGAACTCACTGGCGACTTTGGCAAGCGAGCGTTTTTGGATGCGCGGGTGATTCGAGTTGACCCGATTAGCGAAGACCAGGTCGTTGTGGCAGTGGACTTCGTAAACCTGTCGCAGTCTCAAAATGATGCGCTGGTGCTGGTGCTGTATTCCGACGTGGAGGAATGGTACGCGCAGAAGCGTACCGAAATCGACCGTCCATTCCAATCGCTGGCGTTTTTGGCGACGGGCTTGCTGCGGGCCTTCCGCGATCCCAAACCCGCCGTACCGACTGAAGTTCGCAAGCAAATCCACGCTGCCGCTCAGATTTATTGGGAGGGGCAGTTTTATCCCGGCATTGCCAAGGAGATTAGTTCGCGCAGCCTGCGAATTGAAATGGACGGCAACCTGCTGCCCAACATCGAGATGTTGCAGCAAGCTCAGCCGCCTGTGGGTTTGCTGCTGAGCCAGCATACGACAGATGACAATCCGAAGCGTCTGGTGGGGCAGATTGAAGACGTGCGGGTTTCCAATGCCCAGTCATCTGACGGCGTGGTGTTTTTGGTGAATCGCTCGGCAGGCGGCGTGACGGCTGATGTCGAGGTCTCTTTTCCTGCACACCTGGATGCACGGCAAGGTTCCAAGATTCGCCAACTGCTGCGCGATTTGGAGTAGGCGTTCTCGCATCAGCCCTGTTTAGAGTTCAGTTTCTAAGAGACTGGCAGAGGTTACGAGCAGGACTTACGCACTTGCGATAAGCTCTTTGGGTTTTGGACAATTTCTCGCGGGCTGCGCCCGCGAGAAATGGTCTCACTGCGTAAGTCCTAACGAGTTTGAAGACGTTTGAAGACAACGATGCGCCCCGAAGCAGTTCGGAGCGCATTTTTTTGAGGGTATAAATCTACCTAAACCGTTAGAATCCAGGCATTTCGGGTTTCGGCACTGACAAAGGAAGCGGGGACAGGCTGAATGTCCATGCCGAGAGATTGAATCGCCGCCCGAATCAGGGTCGCGTGGCTGGCTTCGGTCGAGCCGATGCTGGCTCCAGCGGTGATCAGCGCGGGCGTTTTGAGCATAGCGATTTCCTGGCTATAGGCGATCGCCGCGTCGGTTTCTAGCGCCAGCGCCAGCTTTGCAATATTCACGTCCGAATCCAGGTTTCCTTCGCCCCGCTGGAGATAGGAGGACAAATCGTAGCTAGTCTCTGCCTGAACGGGCGTGCCGCCCAGACTGCGGATGACATTCGCCAGGGCATCGCGGTGCTGCATGTGATCTGCTTGGTTCGCGAGGGCGATCGCCTTTACGGCATTACCCACGTTAGAACCCGTCAGCTTGCCCGCAGCGGCACTGTAGGCCCAGATAGCAGCATGTTCATAGAACAGGGCCTTGTTGAGGATCTCAATATCATTGCGGCGATCGCTCTCCGTCGAGGCATCGGCCGTTCCTGCAATGAGCGGCACGCTCAGCACACTCGCCGCACCCACAATAGCCCCACCTGTCAGCATTTGGCGACGAGATAAGCCCTGCGCCTGTCGAGCGCGACCCAGCCATTCAGATTTGCGTCGGTTCATCGTTCGAGTTCTCCTACAAAAGTTCTGCAAAAAGGCACCACAAAGCAGCGACCCGTGCCAGTTCAGCCCCAGCCAACTCTGTGCCAAACACCACACTAGAGTTGCGAGTCCTGAAACTTGCTCAAATCGCCGGATGGCTTCAATTCAACCCAAGCACTCCAATGCTTTGGAGCGCAAATTAATAGATGAACTGCGCCCGTCTAGAGGAATATACGGACGTGCCTATTCGCCGGATTTTCATAGGGGAAAAGTTTTTTAGAGAAATCGGTCGCCTCTAGCATCCAACTGGGCCTGCTGCCAGGTCTGCAACTGGGCCTGAAACTGGGACGCACAGAGCGCAACCAGAGCCGACTAGCTCAATTCCCACCAGCCCAGGCTGGGGCCAATAAACCGAACCACGACCCAATACACCACCAACAGGGCGATCCCAATCCACGCGCCCCGCGTTGTGATTTGCGAAAACAGCTTTGCCTGGCTGGGCTTGATGGGAATACCCGGCAGAATGTTGTCTTCCTGCCCGTATTTTTCGCCCAGAGATTCCTTGCGTCGCTTTGAGTCTCCCATTGTGCTTTGCCTCATCAAAATCAAGTCTCACGACCAAATTAGGACTTACGCACTTTCAATAAGCTTTCTGGAGTTCAATAAGCTTTCTGGAGTTTTGGACAATTTTTCGCGGGCTGCGCCCGCGAAAAATTGTCCAACTGCGTCAGTCCTACAAATATCAAAATCAAAGACTTCAGTCACGGGGCCTAAAAAGCTGATTAACCGTTCCCAAGCTGCACGTTAAAACTACACGTTAAAGCGGAACAGCATGACATCCCCTTCCTGCACCAGATATTCCTTGCCTTCGCTGCGAACCAATCCCTTTTCCTTCGCCGCCGCCATAGAACCTGTGGCTACCAAATCATCATAGGCCACCGTTTCTGCGCGAATAAAGCCCCGCTCAAAGTCAGTGTGAATCACGCCTGCCGCTTGGGGAGCTAGCATCCCAGCACGAATCGTCCAGGCGCGAGTTTCCTTGGGGCCTGTGGTGAAGTAGGTGCGGAGTCCTAGCAGATCGTAGGTTGCGCGAATCAGGGATTTCAGCCCGCCTTCTTGCACCCCCAGCGATTCCAGAAAATCAGCCCGCTCCTCTTCCGAGAGTTCGATGAGTTCTGATTCGACCTGGGCTGATACTACGACGACTTGGGCATTTTCTGCGGCGGCGATCGCCCGCACCTGCTCCACCCACTCATTGCCCGTCGCTAGGTCATCCTCCGACACGTTTGCCGCATAGATCACGGGCTTGCGCGTCAGCAGCCCCAGCGGTTTGATGATGGCCTCCTCCTCATCCGTCAGTTCCACCAGTCGCGCCGACTTGCCCTCGTTCAGCACCACCAGCAGTTTGTCCAACACGGCCAACTCTGCCTGAGCATCTTTGCTAGTTTTTGCCTGCTTGCGAGTGCGATCGGCCCGCTTTTCGAGTTGCGACAAATCTGCCAGCGCCAGTTCCAGGTTGATGACCTCAATGTCGCGCACCGGATCGACCGAGCCTGCAACATGGATAATGTCGTCGTTTTCAAAACAGCGCACCACATGGACAATCGCGTCCACCTCGCGGATATTTGCCAGAAACTGATTGCCCAGCCCCTCGCCCTTGCTGGCCCCTTTGACTAACCCAGCAATATCCACAAACTCTACCCGCGCTGGAATAATTTCGGCAGAGTTGGAAATCTTTGCCAGCACCGCCAGCCGTTCGTCCGGCACGGCGACGACTCCCGTATTGGGTTCGATGGTGCAAAAGGGAAAGTTAGCCGCCTGCGCTTTGGCATTGGCCACCACCGCGTTAAAGAGGGTCGATTTGCCCACGTTGGGCAGTCCGACAATTCCAGCTTGAAGCATAGAGCAATTGGGTAAAGAAGGAGAAATCAGCAGACCAGTTCAGTCAGTCAGGGCGCGTCTCTCGTCAAAGATGGCAGGTTCTGTAAGCGGCTGACCCCTGATCAGCCCGTCAACATTCCGCAATATACCAGCGTAGCAGACCAGCCGCGCCGCCGACCGACCTAACCCTAGCTATCCTCTGTCCCCAGTTCTCGCAGCCGCGATCGCAGTCTTTCAACCTCAGCTTCTAGCGCCTGCGCTCGTAGTTCAGATTCCGCCGCTCGTGCTTCAGCGTTTTGGCGGGCCTGGGCTTCGGTTCTCAAGGCCTGCGCCAGTTCGCCGGGAATCAGCAGCTTTTCACCCGTATCTTCGCGATAAAAGGCAAGCAGGTTTCCATCTACTTCCAGCCGCAATTTGAGCGGGTCGCTGCGGCCGTCGGTGATGGGTTCGTAGGTGTCGTTGTGCAGCCGATATCCCTGGAGTTGCCCGTCGATCCATTCCCCACGCGGATTAAACAGCCAATATTCGCGCACACCCAGTTGCTCATACAGCGTTCGTTTGAAAACCTGATCCTGAGCCTGGGTGCTTTTCGAGGTCATCTCAAAAATAACGGCTGGCACCTGCCCTTCTTCCCAAAGCTTGTAATGGTCGCGCCCGCCTGGAGCCACGTCAAAAATCACCATCACATCCGGCGCAACTCGCAGCCTGGGGTAGCCCTGGGCGTAGTAGAGAAATTGGTTAGACAGCATGGTTGCCTGCTGACCTTCTAAATATTGGCGCAGCACTTCCAAGGTGACGAGCATGGCGTAGAGATGAACATAGGTTTCTGCTACGGGTTCACCATCAGAAGAGGGGTAGAAAATTTCGGCAGGCGGGGCCGTGGGGAGGAGGGCGGTCATGGGTTGGCGGAGGGCTGGAAGATTCGGAGGGTTGGGTGCATTTTAGCGCGATCGCCCCTTGGCAATTTTCCGCAATCCGGGACAGGGGTTTGGATCGTTCATCAAAGCTGCTCAATAAAAACGCTGCTCAACAAAAAAGCCAACTCATGCCAATGCGGTCTGAGATGGCGTAATAGAGTTCAAGCTGCGTTCAAACTTGGAGGGACGATAAACTTGAGTGGGTTGACCAAAGCAAGTCACTTAGCGTTGCAAATAGCGTTGCAAAGCGGGTGGCGCACTAGGCCAGAGTTTCGGGGCAATAGCCCAGCCCTTGCACAAACTGCTGACGAAACGCTTCGATTTCTTCGCGATCAGGGCTGCCGTGAGACACCACTGCCACCTGATAGCGGCGCATCACATCCACGGGCGATTGGCCAGTTTCCAGCCCCCACAGCGCCATCCGTACTCGGATATCCGGTTCGTAGGCAATGCCCAACTCATTCAAAAAAGCGCGAAAGTCACCGTCTCGATCGGCATCCAGGCAGCGCTCCAGTTTAACCTTCACTACCCAACCGTCGATCTGATGAATGACCGTCATGAAGCGAACGGGGAGCCAGGGCGTGTTGTGAAGATATTCAACCACCCGAAGCGTTAAACTGGCATTCGCGAGGTAATAGATGTATTCCATGCGTCCAACCCCAGCAAATGCAATTTCAACTACAGTTTTATTTTCGTAATAAACTCTGATGTTTCATAGGGGAAAGACCCCCTACCTTGGAGGGTGTTTCTCCCCAATCTGCCTGGATTTAGTGGATTTAGTTGAGCATGTCTTTGAATCCGTTGCCGCATCATCACCCTGAGCCATCCCCCTTCCCTCAGGACTCTCCGCCAAGCTCAGAAGCGCCAACTTCCCTCGACCTGCGGCTGGCATCCTATGACTATCATTTGCCTGCTGAGCGCATTGCTCAAAATCCGGTCGTACCGCGCGATCGCGCTCGGCTGCTGGTGGTGGATTCGCCAAGCTCCCATCAGCACTGCATCTTTCGGGATTTGCCTGCGCTGCTGCGGACGGGCGATTTGCTGGTGTTAAACAATACCCGCGTGCTGCCTGCGCGACTGTTTGGGCGCAAGGTGGGCGGCGCAAAGGTAGAGGTGCTGCTGCTGGAAGAGCAGTCGGAAAATCGCTGGCTGGCGCTGGTGCGCCCTGGGCGACGGCTGAAGGTGGGCGCAATGATTGAATTTTTTCAGCCGGATCAGCCGGAAGGCGGGCAACCCCTGCTGACGGCGACTGTGCTGGCGGTGGATGCAGCTACCTCTGGCAGGATTCTGGAATTTCAGGTTGCAGAAAACAAGCCCTTTTTGTCGGTGCTGCATCTGTTGGGTCAGGTGCCCCTGCCCCCCTATATCGAGAATTCCCACGCCGATCCAGAGCAGTATCAGACGGTGTATGGCGATCGCCCCGGGTCGGCTGCTGCCCCCACCGCCGGACTGCACTTTACCCCAGAGTTGCTCGATCGCTTGGAAGAGCAGGGCATCCGGCGCACCTTTATTACGCTGCATGTAGGCGTAGGCACCTTTCGCCCGGTCGAGGCGGAAACCATCACCGATCACAAAATGCACGGCGAATGGCTAGAAGTGTCGCCGGAAACCGTCGAGGCGATCGCCACAACCCAAGCCAGCGGCGGCCGAGTAATTGCTGTCGGCACCACCGTAACCCGCGCCCTCGAAGGCGCATCCCACAGCGGGCAACTCCAGCCCTACTGCGGCAAGACAGAGCTATTCATCTATCCCGGCTATCGGTGGCGCGTGGTGGATGGGCTGATCACCAATTTCCATTTGCCCAAGTCCAGCCTGATGATGCTGGTCAGCGCCCTCACGGGACGAGAACGGCTGCTGGCACTGTATCAAGAGGCGATCGCCCAGGGATATCGCTTCTATTCCTTCGGCGATGCCATGCTGATTTTGCCAGAGGCAAAGGTTGAGGCGACAGCAGGGGAGAATGAGCAGGTTGCTGCTGATTGGTGATCCCTACTGACTGGTGATCCCTACTTCAGATCAATTCCCAGATAGGTTTTGCTGAGAAACTGGGCCAGACGCTTCACCTGAGACTGCACTTTGTCGGGGCTGTTGGTAAACGAGGTTCCCAAAATCCGGGCAAACTCCTCGTCCGACAGGGTGCCGTCTTGGTGTTGCTGAAAGGCGCTGACCACAGCGATTAGCTCGTCGGCAGAGAACTGGAAGCCGTTTTGAGCCGCGAAGGCCGCCACATCCGGAGCGCGATCGCCCGTCAGGGCAGCAGTTTCGGCGGGGTCTAGCTCCGCTTCGCTGCTAATGTTGCCATCGCCCACACCGAGCAGGGCTTCTAGCTGTTGCCGCAGGGTATCGTCGGCGGCAGTGCGATGCATAAATTCCAGCACAGTTGCAGTAGTCATGGTCGGATGAACTCAACTCGCCACTTCGGCTCAAATCATAACAAGCGCTAATTGCTGACCTGGCTTGGCTTAATGAAAACTGAAGCTTGCGGTAAGCTGGGATGGGAAATTTAGCGCCAGGGACGGCGCAAGGGGCATTTGTGGAAAACTCGGCAGCCCAAGCGGGAGAGATTCGCCTGCTAGTAGTGGATCTGGACGGGACGGTGGTGGGTGCATCGAACCAAATTTCGGTACGAGTAAAGCAGGCGGTGCAGGCGGTGCAGGCGCAGGGCATTCCCGTGGCGATCGCCACCGGGCGGATGTATCAATCAGCCCGCCGGTTTCATGCCGATCTTGGCTCTACCCTGCCGCTGATGAGCTATCAGGGCGCACTGATCAAAGACCCCGCCGATGACACGCTGCATCGCCACTGGCACCTACCCAGGGTCTATACACAGCAATTGCTGGAATTTTATGAACAGCCGGCTTTGCGAGACGACGTATCCGTGCATTTCTATATTGACGACCAGCTCTACGTCCGCGAGATTACTGCCGAAACCGAAGCCTATGCAGAACGCTCCAGCATTGAGCCGATTGCCGTTGGCGACCTGCGAACCCTGCTCGATGCCGACCTGACCAAAATCCTTGCCCAAAGCAGCAACGTGGCGCTGATTGACGATCTGCTAGAAAAACTGCGGCAGCGCTACGCCCCGACCGAGCTATACCTGACCAAATCCGTGGATATTTTCCTGGAAGCAACCCATCCAGAGGTGAATAAGGGCAACGCGGTTCGCTACCTAGCAGAGAACATTTTGGGACTCCGCGCCGACCAAGTGATGGCAATCGGCGATAACTTCAACGACTTTGAGATGCTGCAATATGCGGGTATTGGCGTGGCAATGGGCAACGCGCCGGAGGGCGTGCAGGCGATCGCCAATTGGGTTGCCCCTTCCGTAGAAGAAGACGGAGCGGCGATCGCCATCGAAAAGTTCATCCTGGGATAGGGCGCGATCTCCGCAGCATGAGGTAGTACAGGCCGCCTATCCTTACCCCAAACACCAGCGCAACGCAGCGCGACCCACAGGTCACAAATTACAAGCAAAAATTACCAAGCTGAACTCGCCTCTGAGAGGAGAGATAGCAAGAGGTATCGCTCGGTGATATCCAAACTATTCAAAATTCCAAAAGCTTTAGCAGGTAATACCAAGCTTCTCGCCTAGAGAAGCTGGAGCTTAGAAATCAGGAAGGGCATCGGCGACTGACCGTGTTTCGTCTCGATGCCCTTGCTGGTTCGCTCCTCACACTGATGAAAATATATCAGACCCTTCCCGGTCTTGTCAGCGCCTCAGTGCCAATGATTAACAATTCCTATAATTGTCACAGTCTTTACACTTTCCTTCCTACAAGAAAATCTCTACAGGGAGGATGGAGCCGCTACTTGCAACGGCTCTTCTAGCAGCCAGCGCAACGTCTGCTGTGCGGCTCGCACCAGCCCCAGCCGCGCCTGCGCCAGTTCCAGTTGGTGAACCGCCACGTCGCCAAAGATGCGACAGCTTGCGTCAAAGTCATATACACAGCGGCTGAGGGACTGAGCCAGGGCGATCGCCGAACCGTGCTGGATTGAACCCAGCGCATCCACGCTATCCAGCAAGTGCCCGATTAGCCGCTGCTCGGCGGGCGCTTGGGTGCGGAGCGTTCCTTCCGCCGTGAGCCAGGGCAAGGGCATGGGCCACGCCAGTTCACCCTCGATTGCTCCCGGCAACTCAAAGCGAACCAGTCCGACCCGCTCTGCCAATGCCAAGAGGTTGCAGCATCGGGCATGGGCCGCCTGCATTTCAAACCATTGGTCTTGAAACCTTTTGTCTTGAAGAAATTGGTCTTGAGGCCTTTCGTCTTGAAGTCTTTCGTCTTGCAACCGTCCTGGAGACGGTTGGACATGGGTCAGCAGGGCTGAGTTCCAGATAGCACGGTCTGGCTCAGGCTCAGGAAAAAAATCGGGCGACTGGGACTCGGCAGGTCTGCTAAATTGCTGCAACCATGCCGCCAGCAGGCGATCGCCCAAGTGAACCTGCACCAGATGCTTTTGGGCAACCCGGAGCGAGCTATCGGCCCAGTCTGCCTTGTCCACAGTCGATGCTGTCCAGCGTTCAGCCAGTCGGATGGCAAGGTCTTCGGTCGGAATGCCCAGGTTTGCCGCCAGTCGGGGGGCGATCGCCGAACTGTAGACCACCCCCATCGGCGCATCTACCCGACGCAGGGCAATCTGGCCTTGCAAGTCCGGCACATTGCGAAGCGCGGGGTGGACAATTGCTGCTTGCCAACAGGTGGCCAGCGCGGCTTCTAGGCGCGATCGCACACTCCACACGCCCGCCAGCCCAGTCTGCTTCTGGCTCAATTCATCTTGCATAGCAGGTGCTGCATGGCTAATCTGGGTCTTGTTTGCCGCGTCGGGGAAACCGGCGATCGCCCCCGTTGGCCTGGGCTTGATACCACTGCCGCCACTCTGCCGTGCTGCGAATTGCCAGCCACAGCAACAGCAGCGCAATCAGCCCCCCTTGGCGCGGCGCATCAAAGGCAAATAGCACCAGCAGCACACAGAGAAAATCTTGCAGAAAAATGGCCCAGAGCGGCAGCCCCCGCAGCCGATAAAACCAGCCCACCTGCACCAACTGAAACACCAGCGCCAGCAGCCCGCTAACCAACGCCGCCACGGGCACTAGCTCTTGGCTCGTTTGCATGAGGCGGGCGACTGTTATTCCGGCGATCGCCCCCACCACCGGGCTACACGCCAGTTCCACAATTTGCAACAGTCGTTGGGCAAGTCGGTCTTTAGAAAACAGCAGTTCCACGAGCGACCAGCTCACCAAAACTCCCAACACCAGCGGAGGCGGCACCTGCGACAGCAGCGGCACCGACGACCAAAGCGACTCGCGCTGCAACAGCCCAATCAACAGCAACGGCAACGCAATCCGCATCCCTGTGGCGGCTGAAATTGAAAGGATAGCCAAAACTTCAACCATGACGAGCCATCACAGGCGTTGAATCGCGTTGAGTCGGGTGGATTAGTCGGGTGGGTTATACGTTGAATTGTTACGCAGTTCTCTCGTTCGCACAATTGCCATGCAAGCGCTGTGCAGATGCGTAAGCCCTGGGAAGGGCGATCACCCACAGATTTGTGAACGCTGGCTTGAGAACCGAGCCATCAAGTCGGATTTCAACACAGCCCGTTTGTCTAGCCAGTCTGTATCACGGCTTACATCGTGGTTTTGCTTTGAAGTTTGAGTCTAGTCCTAGAAGAGGAAATATAATTCCTGTATAAAAAGAAACCTTATCCGCTCCAGCACACAGGCAATAGAGTTGCACTAGATGCATGTTTGAAGAGTCTTTAAAGACCGTTTAAAGACTCTCTAAAGAATCACTCCGGAGAAAAAACTGGTTTCTCAATTCCTCCTAATTAGTTTAGGTTTGTCGTCCTTCAAAAATTAATCAAGACATTACAATCAACGCCTGTAAATAACCCGGATCTCGCTCTGGGAAGCGAAACCAACCTGGTTATCCATGAATTCACGAACTGCTATGTGTGGCTCCAAAACTATGTCTAAAGCGGTATAAGTCAGAAACTTACTGAATCGAGAGCTTCACTATCCCTTACAAAAAAGGAGAGAATTTCAGATTCTAGACAAAGTTTCCATAAAGTTCTCAGTGAGGGCTAGAAGCCCGTCCGTAATTTGACTATGATTTCGAGCAATACAGTATAAAGCTCCGTGATTTCACATAGTTTTAGCCTGGTTCTGGCTTGGTTTTGGCTTGCGAGTTTTTCTCACAAAGTTTTTGCATAGCGCTTAAGGCGTGCGCTTGAGCAGTTTCCGAATCTTTCGGATGGGTGTTGGGGCAGATCGCTAAGTCTTTAGGCAAGCGTTCTCGGAGCGGGCGATCGCCAGGGAATCAGTCTGCGCTCAGTTCGCAGCACCCGTTTATGCATCGCCAGTTCCCGACAGTGGGCAGTAGCCTTCGTCGTCTTGCTCTCGGTTTCCCAAGGCTGGGCACGTCTTCGCCTGGTTTCAGTTCATTAGTTGTGCATTGTTTTGTCGGAGGATAGTGTGAAAACTCCCGTAGTTGCGATTGGATTAGATGCTGCTGACCCAGTGGTTCTCGAGGAGTGGATGTCTCAGGGGCATCTCAAGAATCTCAGTCGTGTCCGTGAGCAGGGGGCCTACGGTCGCCTAGAAAACATCGTGAACTACTGCGGTGTGCCGACACCTGCTGCTTCGACTGAGCGGCTGTGGGCTATGACTTGGACAGGCTGTATGCCTGACAAGACAGGCTTTTGGGGCACGTCCAAGTTTTATCCCGAAAGCTACGGCATTGACCGAGACATTCTCAAGGTCGGCTGCGATTTTGAGCAAAATCCTCCCTTTTATGCCCTTGGCGAAGACTATCGGGTATTTGTGCTAGACCCGCCGACTTCGGGCCTGTCGAGCCAAGTCAACGGGCTTCAGGTTCTCGCGTGGGGCGGACATTACCCCTTCACTCCCAGTGTGTCTGTTCCCGCAGAGGTGCTGCCGGAAATGATTCGGGAATATGGGGAAAATCCGGTTCTCTACAAAGACGATGGCATCTGGTGGGACAAGGCTTACGAAAAGTGGGTTCCCGGCGCAATCCGAGAGAGCGTAGAGAAGCGTGCCCAGGTTTGCCGCGACTATCTCAAGAAAGAGGATTGGGATTTCTTCTTTGTTGGGTTTGGAGAAGCGCATACCGCTGGGCATGACCTCTGGTATACCCATTACGATCACCCTGTATACGAATTCCACGGCAAGCCTGCGGGCCCGCTGATGCTGGAGGCGTTTGAGAATATCGACCGGGCGATCGGCGAGATTTTGGATGCCGTGCCAGAAAATGCCTACATTACGCTCTTTTCGCCCCACGGCATGGGCGCAAACTACACGGACTTGCTGAGTATGGCCGTGCTGCCGGAGATGATGTATCGCTTTAACTTTGGCAAGGCGGCGATCGCCCCAGGAAACCCCAGCGAAGAGCCAGGCCCAATCATCAGCCATCCGTTCCGCAAGTCTTGGATGGGTGAAATGTGGGCGCGGAACTATGAGCAAAATCCCCTTAAGCGAGCGCTGCGTCCTTACTTACCCAGCAAACTCCTGCGCGATCGCCTGAATGGGTTGGAATCGCCCTACGTGCTAATGGAGCAAAACGCGCCGCTGTTCTGGATGCCAGCCATGTGGTATCGCCCGCTGTGGTCGCAGATGCGGGCCTTCGCGCTGCCCTACTTTGCCGATGGCCACGTTCGCATCAACGTCCAGGGGCGCGAGGGCAGTGGCATTGTGCCGCCGTCTGAATACGATGCCGTCTGTGAAGAGGTGATCGAAAAGCTTTGGAAGCTCAAGGATGCCAGAACAGGCAAGTCCATCGTGCGGCAAATTTCTCGCACTCGCCGCACGCCGTTTGACGAGGGCAATCTCTCGGATGCAGACATTGTGGTGGTCTGGGAAGAAGTGATTACCGATGTGGTAGACAGCCCCGACTTTGGGCGAATTGGTCCCATTCCCCACTTCCGGGCAGGCGGGCATCGGTCTAGAGGATTCTTCATGGCTAAAGGGCCGGGCATTGCGCCTAATTCCAGCATTGAGCGCGGTCAGGCACTCGATATTGCGCCGACGATTTTGGGGCTGCTGGGTGCGCCCATTCCCGATCGCCTGGATGGAACGCCGCTGCTGGAAGTGTCCTCTGTCCGGTCGGCGGCTATTCGGTAACAGGCTTCTATCATTCAGACTTCCACATTCATGAATCGAGGCGCGGGCTGTGGAGGCGATCTCGTCGCACTTGCAGCCCGTCCTGCCTCATAAGCAACCGATTTTTGCAGATCTACCCCAGCGCTTCCTATGAATCCCGAAGTCTCTGTTATCATCCCTGCTTACAACACTGAGTTGTATATCGCACGGGCGATCGCCTCAGCCCTCGACCAAACCCTGCTCAACATCGAGGTTCTCGTAGTAGACGATGCCTCGACCGATAGCACCGCAGAGGTCGCCAGGCGCTTTCAAGATGAGCGGGTTCGGGTCTTTGTGAATGACCGGAATATGGGGGCAGCGGGCGCTCGCAATCGCGCTCTGCGAGAAGCCCGAGGCAACTGGATTGCCGTGCTAGACTCCGATGACTGGTACGCCCCGGAGCGCCTAGAACGTCTTCTCCAGGTTGCCCAAGCAGAGCAGGCAGATATGGTAGCCGACGACCTTTATTACGTGCAGGATGGCAGCGACACCCCTCTAAGCACGTTAATTCAGGGAAGCGGGCACGCGATTACAGAAATCCGCCGAGTCGATCCGGTCTTCTTTGTGGAAACCGATGTCTACGGACAGCAGGGGCTACACCTGGGATTGAGCAAGCCGCTGATGCGCCGTCAGTTCTTGATTAAACACGGCATTGAGTATGACCTCTCGCTGCGCCTTGGGCAAGACTTCTGGCTGTATATGAACTGCCTGATTAATGGCGCACGCTATTTTCTCGTGCCAGAGCCATATTACTACTACCGCTTCCGCCCCAACTCCTTGGTCAAGCAGAGCAAAATTGCTCGACTAGACGGCTACTGCCGCGCAGCTCAAAGCTTCTTGCAAAAAGAGACGGTCAGGAGCAATCCTCGACTTGTGCGATCGCTCTCTCATAATCTTGCCGTCTTCAAGCGCAACCGAGCCTACTATCGAGTGGTTGAACCGCTCAAGCAAAAGCAGCATTTCAAGGCCTTGATCGCCGCCGTGCGAAATCCCTATTTCTTCGTGCATTTTGCAAGTCAGCTGAGCAATATTCTGCAACGGCGCTGGCGCTATTATTTCCAAAAAAATGCACTTGCCTACGAAACTCGCTTATCCAACCAATAGTTTTGATCACTCAGCAAATTGTGATTCGCGGTGAAGCCTCTTATCTCAATGAGCAAATTGGAACGGGCGATCGCAGTAGAGACTCGATTTCGATATATCCAAAAGAGGATCGCTATTGATGATAGGAAAGCGACTACTTGGAAATTCATTCTCAATTTTCATAACGCGCCTGACTCAAAGTATCACTACATTTGCACTCAGCGCACTTATCGCTCGTTTGTTAGGCGCATACGAACTGGGTCAATATCTTCTCGCTTTTGGATACTATTTTATTTTCATGAGCCTCGCCTCGCAGGGGTTCAAGGTCTTGTTCACGCGAGAGCTTTCTCGCAACCCAGAACAAACTCCAACCTATTTGGTAAGCGGCACCCTACTGCAACTTCTATTCAGCACCATTGCCTATGCAGTCTTGGTACTTGTTGTGTATTTATTACCCTATCAGGACGACACAACGCTGGTTTGTTACGTCATGGGGCTGACTATTTTCCCATTCTCTTTGTCAAACATATCAGAGGCTATCTTCCAGTCCAAAGAGAAGATGTATCTGATTGCTGCTACCACGGTTCCGGTTTACATTTTGCGTCTGCCCGTGATGATTTGGGCAATGCAGTCAGGGTACGGGGTTGTTGGGCTGAGCTTGGTGATGTTTTTCTCGGAAATACTCATCTTATTTTTTCAGTGGGGGTTGTTGCTGAGATCGGTCATTCCCTGCTGGAAGGTTGATCGAGCATTTATCCGACAATCGGTGCAGTCGGTGCGGACGTTTGTTGCAATTGAAGGCGTTTCAGTGATCAACGCTCGGATGCAAATCCTGATTCTTTCGGTGCTAGGCGGAGAGGTTATCGTTGGTCTTTACGGGGCCATTATGCAACTAATGCAGCCCTTCGATATTTTATCGACTAGCCTCACGGTCGGCGTTTTTCCGAGCATGTCAAAGGCGGTGGATCTTGGGCGACACAAGCAGCGGCAGCTTGCTGAAATGAGCATGGAGATGCTGTTGATGGTGTCTTTGCCCTTGGTCATAGCGCTGATCTTTTTTGGCAAAGAGTTGCTAAACCTGGTTTACCACAGACCTGATTTTGGAAATGCCGCAGTTCCCCTAGCTATTGTTTCGCTAGGGCTGATTGCATCTTCATATATTCGCCCTCTGAGCTATCTTCTGGTTGCCAATCGCCTCGAACATATCAATATGCGTGAGGTGATAGTAACCACAACGCTAACGGGTATCACGGGCATTATTTTGATTTCCCAGTTTCAACTAATGGGGGCGGCAGTTTGCGTTTTGCTCATGCGGTTCATCAGTCTCGGACAGTATATCTACGGCGTTTCGTTTAACTTATTCTCAGTTCGATTTTGGAAGTCCCTCAAGCGTCCACTTTTAATCGCAGGGCAGATGACGCTAGTATTTTGGGTTCTCGAAAGCCATGTTCAAGAAATTTTGAAAATTACCACTATTTCAACTGTGGTTTATCTTTTGCTCGTGGGTGCGATGGTGACGTTTCAGGCGGGTGGAGTCAGAGTAGTTTACACAAAGCTGTTGCAGAAATAGGCGGGGTCACTGATGAAGGTTGTTTTATTGCACTTTTGCTTTACGGAATATACCGTTGGGCTGGCCAATGGATTAGCGAATTATGTTGATTTAACGTTGATTCATCCAGAAAAGATTTCTGCGGACTGTCGCAAAGCGCTCGATCCGCGCGTCAAGGTGCGGACGTTTGCCAAGCCTCGGATTCGCGATCCGCGCAATGTGTTTGCAATGGCGGAGATGATGCGGCTGATTCGGGAGGCTCAACCCGATGTGCTGCATGTGCAGGAGACAAACGACTTTTGGTATGACCTGACGCTGTTCTTCAACTCAATGCCGCCGCTGGTGACCACGATTCACGATGTGTTTCGACATCCGGGCGATCGCGACAATGTGTGGGGGTCTGAATATACCCGCCGCATCGCGTTCTACAAGTCGCAGGCGCTGATCGTCCATGCCAATCCGCTCAAAGAAGCCCTAGTGAGCCAGTTTCGAGTGTCGGGCGATCGCATTTTGGTCTTACCCCACGGCGAGATTGGTAGCTTTTTCCAAAAATGGGCGGATGGCGTGCATCTGCCGCGCGAACCCTACACCCTGCTGTTTTTTGGTCGCATCTGGCCTTACAAGGGCTTGAGGTATCTGGTGGAAGCCATGCCGCTGGTAGCAGAGCGCTTCCCCGATGTGCGGCTGATTGTTGCGGGGCGGGGAGAAAACCTGAGCCAGTATTTTTCTGGGGAACCGGACCCCCGCCAGTTTGAAATTTTGAACGAGTTTATTCCCCTCAAGGCGGTGGCAGGGCTATTTCAGCGCAGCACCGTGACGGTCTTGCCCTATGTCGAGTCTTCCCAAAGTGGCGTGGCGGCTGTGGCGTTTGCGATGGGAACCCCTGTGATCGCCTCTAATATTGGCGGGCTGGCAGAAATGGTCAACCACGGGCAAGACGGACTGCTGGTTCCTCCCGGAGACAGCCGCGCCCTAGCAGACGCAATCATTCACCTGTTGAGCGATCGCGCTTTACAAGAGCGCTTTGCGGCCGCTGGTTTGGCCCGCTGCCAGACTGACCTGAACTGGTCCAATATTGCGGCAAGCACCGTGGAAATCTATCAACGGGCGATCGCCGCAAAACGATAGACCGTTAGACCGATAGACCAAACTCAATAGCCCTGAGGCCGATGTTCTCAATCCCTTCCTCTGGGGACTGACCTCACACACGCTTCGGGCTGTTTTTCCCAAAATTCCTAAAGTTCTAGAGTCTGTAAACCCTTGTAAAACTCTCTACCGAAACCATCATGGCTCGTCATCGAACTCCATCGGTTCCACGCTGGCGGTTTGTCAGCAAGTCCCTTCCCAAGTGGCTCATTGCGCTGGCGCTGGCGCTGCTGTTTCTCTTCTTCAGCGCAACGGTTGCCTACTCTGCCTACAAAGCACACCGCCGCCGCCCACCCGATCAGGTGCATCTCGCTTGGATTAAAGATCCCGCGACGACCATGACCATCGTTTGGCGCACCTACCGAGACTACACCCCCTCCTACGTACGATATCGTCCGAAGGGCACTGAGGCGTGGCAAGAGTGGGTAGGAGTCCAACGTCCTTCTGGCACAGAGGGCATGTTGCACGAAGTTACCCTCGAAGACCTTTCCCCCAACACCGAATATGAATACCGAGTGAAAGGTGACTACTGGTCAGTCTGGAGCGATCCCTACACGTTCCGAACCGCTCCAGCAGGGGGCGCGAGTGAGTTTGACGTGGTGTACGTTGCCGATACGGGGCTAGTGGGGCGCAAAGACGGACTCTCGACCGGAACCCAGCAGATTATCGACGAAATTGCCAAGCTGAATCCTTTGCTAGTGCTGGGTGGCGGCGATTACGCCTACTACGATGGCGACAAACGCTATCGGCCGCTCGATCGGGCGATCGATGCCTGGTTTAACCAAATGATGCCTGTGGCCAGCAAAGCCGCGCTGATGCCAACCTATGGCAATCATGAGGCTATGTTGGAGGAGAACATCGATCTCTGGTCGCAACGCTTTCCCACGCCCGCTGGGTTTGACCATAACCTGAACTACTCCTTCGACGTGGGCAATGTCCACTTTATCTCTCTGTTCACGATTTTTGAGGAGCAGGGCGTTTCCAACGGGACCCTGAAGTGGCTGGAGGAGGACATTCAGGCTGCGCAAGCTGCGGGCAAACGGTGGATTATTCCGTTTACCCATGTGTCGGCCTTTGCCGAGGGCAAGAGCCACCCATCTAACCTGGCGCTGCGGGCGCAGCTTGGGCCACTGCTGGAAAAGTACGGCGTGAAGCTGATTGTCTCTTCCCATGACCAAGCCTATGAGCGAACCTACCCGCTGGTCAATGTGCCCCAGTCCATCACCGCAACCTCCACTTCCAAATCTTGCTACACCCTGGAAGATGGCGTGACTTGGCTAAAGGCCAGTCCTGGAGGCAAAGAGAGCAACAAGAGCGGTTCGTTTTCAATCTTTCAGAGCGACACTGCGCCGCCCTGGACTGCCTACCGCAACAACACGATGCATGTGTTTACGCAGCTTCACTTTACGCCAGATCAGCGATTGCAGGTCAAGACTTACGGCTTGAAAGGCGATGGAAAGCCGCCCGTGGTGCTGGATGCGTTTGAGTACACGACGGGGCGCTGTGGCGCGTGATGGTTTAGCGGTCTATTTAGCGGTCTATTCAGCGGTCTACGCTGTTGGCGCTGGATTCGCGAGATCTATTGCTTTCGCTTGCGGCGCAGGCCAACCCCCAATACGCCTGCGCCCACCAGCCCCAGCAGGCTAGAAGGTTCAGGCGTGGGGGCGATCGCCACGTCCAGGTCTTTGAACGACACGCGGGTCTGCCCCAGTCCATCGACTCCAGAGAAGCCCTCTGCTCCCAGCCCCTTGGTTAGGGTAACGCCGTAGGTCGGGTCAGATTCTAGGCTGGTGCCGGTGGCCGTGGTGCTGGTGCTGCCGAAGAGGGCGATCGCCGTGTTGGTAAAGGCCCGCTGGTTGGTCCAGTTGCCCAGATCGTCGTCAAAATAGCTAAAGACGTTTTCCGTGTTGGGAATTTCGCCCGGAACCTCGCTGCCCTTGAGCGAGGTTTTGCCGCCAAAGGTTGCCGTTTTCGTCAGCGGGTCGTAGGTGTCGCCTTCAGTTAGGTAGATGGCTTTTACGCCAGAAATCGTCCAGTTGCCGTTCTTCTCACCCGGCTCTGAGCCAGTCAGGTCAGCAATGAACACGCCATTCTGACCCAGCACCTTGAAATTGACATCTTCTGTGTCGGTGTCCGTCACCACCAGCGCTGTGTTCTCATCCACCCCAAAGGCAGTGTCAATCAGCGTTTATGCGTTGGCGTGGGTGTCGCGGCTGGCGGGGATAGCAGTGATGACATCCTGGGGCTGCCCAGCCAGCGGCAACGCTAGCACAAAGGTCGTCTGCCCCGAGGCGCTCTTGACCGACAACTGTCCGCCGATGAGAACAGCCAGTTTTCGAGCCAGCGCCAGGCCCAGGCCCGTGCCGCCATATTTCCAGGGGTCGTTGTTGGGAATGCGATAGAACTTTTCAAAGATGCGATCGCGCTCCTCGGCAGGAATTTCTACCCCCGTATTCGTCACGCAAATCCGCAGTTGCCTGGGAACCGATATCGCTTCAGCCTCACCCCCAGTCTGTTCAGCAGCTTGTTTAATATCCTCGATATCCTCAATATTCTCAATATCCTGTTCGATTCGGACTTGAATCTCGCCGCCCGCAGGCGTGTACTTGCAGGCATTGTGCAGCAGTTCCGAAAGAATGCGCTCTAGGTAGCTGAGGTCGGTGGTCAATGGCTTCAGGTCGTTTGGAACCTGAAGTTCCAGGTGTTGCTGCTGGTTGTGGACATATTGCAGAAATGGCTCCGCAATGTGAGGCAGAATATCCCGCAGGTTTACCGTCGTCCACAGAAGCGGCTCCGTTTCTGAGTCTACGCGGGCCAGTTCGAGCAGATCGTTAATTAAACTGGTCTCCCGGAGGCTTTCTTCTTTCAGAATTTGCACAAAGGGGGCGGCGTGCCGGAGCAGTTGCACGGCTAGCGGCTCGGTCACGCTGTTGGTCATGTCGCGCAGAGTGATTTCGAGCATCTGCGTCGCCATCGAGATATTCGACAAGGGCGTTCGCAGCTCATGAGACACCGTATTGAGAAAGTCGTCCTTAAGCTGGTTGAGGCGTTCTAGCTCGGCGACCTGAGCCTGGGCAGCCTGAAACAGACGGGCCTGGCGAATGGCGATCGCACATTGAATCGCAACCTGCTCTGCCAGCCGAATTTCCTGCTCGGTAAACACCCGCTCTGCCGGACAGACCAATGACAAGATACCCAGATTTCCTTGCTCGTCGGCAACCGGACAGCGAAACAGCCCCACCCAACTCGTTAGCGGGTGCCGACTACAGACATGGCTATAGGTGCGCGTGTAAAGGCAGGCTGCGACATCGTAATGCTCATCACAGTTAAATTGCGTGCCCTGAATCGGGGGCAAGTTGATGGGATATTCATAGGCAATGGTGTAGATCCGGCTGTCATTGCTAAAAAAACCAACTTCACAGGAGTCTAAATGCAATTGCTCGGCTAGCTCTTGCACCGCTGTTTGCAAAATCTGATGCTCGTCGAGGCTGTCGCGCAGGCGATCGCTAATCCGCCGCAGCATGGCTTCAAAATCGAGCGACTGTTTAAGTTCTGCCGTGCGCTGCTGCACCTTGTCTTCCAGGCTCAGGTTTAACTGCTGCACCTGGTGATAAAGTTCTGCCTGCTGGAGGGCGATCGCCAACTGATCAGCAATATGCTGGAGCAGATCTGCCTCGCTGGTCTGCCACTGGCGATGCGTCTCGCAGCTATGCACAATCAGCAGCCCCCAGAGCATGGGCATCTCTGGAACGTTGCCTGCATCGCCAACACCCTCAGCCGCATTTCCACCATTGGTTGTCTGATCTGGGGACTGGAGAGAGCGGCGCTGCAAAATCGCCGCCACCATTTTGGACTTGACGCGAAACTGCTGCATATAGTCCGCCAGACACCCAGCCCAGGCATCCTGATACACATCGGGAACCAGCCGCGTCTTGTGCTGCTGATAAAAGGCACGACAACTGCCCCCAAAGCACCGATCTTCCAGCTTCATCTCTAGGGTCAGCGGATAGGCCGGATTTACCGATTCCTGGATCACTACGCCCGCTTCAGCGCTGATCAGCCGAAAGATCAGCGCTCGATCAACCCGTAGCACCCGCCGCACCTCCTCTACGGCCGTAGACAAGATCGTTTCCACGCTCAGCGATTGGCGGATGCGCTGAGTAATGCCCCGCAGGACGTGTTCGCGCTGGGTTTGCTGGCGCAGCAGTTCCTCTATCTGCTGGCAGTTTTCAGGGAAATTTGCCCCGGCGTGACCGACTTCGCGCAGTGTGACCAAGCTTAGGTCGGGCAGCGCACGACTTGCGATTCCGTAGGCCACCCGTCGAGCGGTGCCGTCTTCGGCAAACAGATCCAGCTTGCCCCGGAGCGGTTCCGTCGAAGCCTGTCGGGACTCTTGACTCCGCTGCAAATCGAGGCATAGAGAGGCAGGCAGCACGTTTGCAGCGGGCTGCCCGACCAACAGCTCGCGCGATCGCCCCAACAGCCTGCAAGCCGATGCATTACAGCCCACGACACAGCCTACGGCATCAATCGCCACAACCCCGTCAAGAGACTCATCAAACAGGGCCCAAAAGGGCTGAACATCAAATAGCATAAGCGCGTCACGCAAGCATCTTGCAGCCAGAACCTCTCAGGAGCAGGCTTGATTCAAAAAATCCAACAGAATTCCAAAAAGCCCGAAAAAATGACTCTTGAGGAAAAAGTCAATATCTAAACCTAGTAGTTTTTAGAGAAATAAAGTCGAGATGCCGTATCTTTAAACGGTTTTCGAGAGATTCGGCGTGAAGTCCTGCTGCTTCTTAGAAAGTCGGCTAGAGTAAGCATTTCGATCTTATCTCACAAAAGGAAGGGGCCCTTGGGTCTTGTCTATACGTATCAATCGCAATTAAGCAACCGCTCTAGTCCCGCTCCATTGCAGATTAAACAGTCACGGTCTTGCGATCGCCCCCTTAATCTGGCAGCTAATCTGGCAGCACAATGCACGCGCCCTCTTCCCAAACCACCCCGCAGGCATCACCCTCAGCTGGGGCAACTTGTCCTCCTAGCTGCGTCGCCATTAGGCCCCCCAGCGGCGTGTCTAGCCTGCATTCCCAGACCTGGCCGATATAAGTGACTTGGCGAATCGTCGCGGCGATCGCCCCCGGTGCATCCGTCGCCACCAGCCGCACCCGCTCTGGCCGCAGCATGATGGTCGCCGCCTCGCCCACGGTCAGCCCGGTTCCGGTGGCCAGCGCCCGAAGCGGAAAGCCATTGAGGGCGATCGCCACCTGGTCGCCCTCGATCGCCTGCACCATGCCTTGCAGAAAATTTGCCTTGCCAATGAACTGCGCCACAAAATGCGAGGCGGGTCGATTGTAGATGTCCTTTGGGCTGCCCAACTGCTGCACCTGGCCGCTGTGCATCACGGCGATGCGATCGCTCAGGGCCAGCGCCTCCTCTTGGTCATGCGTCACGTAGATAAACGTCAGTCCTGTCTCGCGCTGAAGCTCCCGCAGTTCTTGCCGCACCTCTTCTCGAATCTTGGCATCCAGCGCCGACAGCGGCTCATCTAGCAGCAGCACCTTGGGACGGCTGATCAGCGCCCGCGCCAGCGCCACTCGCTGCTGCTGCCCGCCCGAAAGCTGCGACGGACGGCGATCGCCCAGCCCCTCAATCCGAAACATCCGCATCGCCTCTGCCACTCGCGGTTCTGCCTCCGCCCGCGCCACACTTGCAATTTGCAGCGGATAGGCAATATTCTCCGCCACCGTCATGTGGGGAAACAGCGCATAGCTCTGAAACACCGTATGCACGGCCCGTCGGTAGGGCGGCAGGGTGGTCACGTCCTCGCCACCGATGCAAACCTGCCCATACTCCGGAATCTCGAACCCGCCAATCAGCCGCAGCGTTGTCGTTTTGCCCGACCCGCTCGACCCCAGCAGCGAAAAAAACTCCCCCGGCTGCACCGCCAGCGTCACGTCTTTCACCGCGTAGACTTCCTTTTGTCCACTGCCATAGATTTTGCTGACGCGATCGAGAGAAACGATGGGTTGGGAAGGCATGGAGCGGGGTTTGGTATGGAGGAGTTGAAGAGTTGGAAAGGGAACGGGCTGCGGGGGATCAGGGTTGCTGGGGATCAGGTTTACTGGGGAGGTAGACGGCTGCTTCACGCCATCACCCGTCCCGCTGCGCTTGCTGACTCAGCAGCACTAGGACGGTACTCACCGTAAGGATCAGTGTGGCGATCGCCGCGATTTCTGGCGTGATGTTGGTGCGGAGGCGACCCCAAATCTCCATCGGCAGGGTGTTGTCGCGGCCCGTGAGGAAAATGGTGACGACGACTTCATCAAAGGATAGCGTGAAGGCGAGCAAGGCTCCGGCAACCACGGCACTGCGAATGTAGGGAAACAGCACGTCTCGAAACACCTGGACGGGCGTGGCTCCCAGGTCATAGGCCGCTTCTTCTAGACTGCGGGGAAACTGGCCCAGGCGCGTTAGCATGGGCCCCAGCGCCACGGGTAGCCCAAAGATGGCATGTCCCAAAATCACGGTCCACAGCGACAGCGGCAGCCCTAGATCCGAGAAATAGGCCAACATCGCCACACCCGTCACGATTCCTGGCAACAAGATGGGCAAGTTTAGCGCAATGCGAAAGGCGTTTTTGCCCCAAAACTGGTAGCGATAAATCGCAAAAGCGGACAGTAGCGCAAAAACAGATGCCAGCACCGTCGCCACTGCCGCCACCCGAATCGAGTTGCCCAATGCCACACGCATCGCTGCATCTTCCAGGGCTATGCTATACCAGCGCAGGGTAAAGCCCTGAAACGGCAGCGATAGGATGCGCGAGTTGTTGAAGCTCATCAGCACCAGCACGCCGATGGGCAAATACAAAAAGCCAAACACTAGCACTGCCCACAGCCCCAAGGCCCAAGGGCGGCGCTGCGTTTGGCGGGGGGCGATCGCCCCAGTATCCATTGCTCCGGTATCCATTGCCCCTGTGTCCATCAACGGGTCGTCAAGTGCCATAACGTGAGTGCCATCACCATTCGCGCCACACCAGACTTATATTGACTCTGGATTGGCGATTTTGGATTACGGGTCGAGTCTCTGTGAGGCGTTCAGCGTTTTCATCTGTAGCGCGGTTTGCGGGAATGAGATTAGCCCTGTACCAACCTTAGCGCCCTATTCATAGGGCCGCATGACCACAGCTACGTCATTACCAGTGACATCCAGTGACATCCAGTGACATCCAGTGACATATTATTTGTTAGCGTATTATTTGTTGGCGGCGGATCACTAGCGGTGGATTACTAGCGCCAGATCAAGTGTCGGATCACTAGCGCCGGGTTATTAGCGCCAGATTAAGTGTCGGAGTGCTAGCCCCAGATAGCTGAGTTGTCCGTAAGCGTAGACCAAATTATCGAACCGCAGGGCGGGGTCATTGCCGTATCGCAGCGAGTGGTATAGTCCCCGCAGGAGGCGATCGCCCCCCCGCCGCACCTGCCCCAGGCCGGCTTTTCCGGTCAGGCGTTCCCGCTGATATTCGCTCACGCCCTGCCACCAGCTTCGCTCCAGAAACCACCCCTGGTGGCGGCGTTCGGGCGCGACCCGGTGGGTAACTTCGGCATCGGGCAAGTATTGAACCGTTTTGCCCTGATGCAGCGCCAGTTCTGTCAGGTGCAGTTCTTCGTTGGATAGGAGCGTGTTGCCCACGCGCCCAAGCTGCTCCGAAAAGCCGCCGACCGATTCCCAAAAGTCGCGCCGGAGGGCATAGTTCACGCCGCGTGGCGTTTGCCCCGGCTGCTGAATCTTGACTGGCGCATTGCCCAGGTCGTATGCGCCGAGGCTGCTGGCTAGGGTTGCCGAAAGCCAGCGGGGGGGCAGCCGCCCTTCCCAATCCAGCAAGACGCGCCCGCCTGCGATCGCCAGATTCTCGTCTGCCTGAAACGCTTCGGACAGCACCCGCAGCCATTGTGGAGAGGCGATCGCATCGTCATCCAAATAGGCCAGCAGGGGCGCGGCGGCGTGGGTGGCTCCGGTGTTGCGGGCGACGGATAGCCCCAGCGTCGGCTCTGGCACATAGCGCAGCCGAGAATCCTGCAAAAACGGCTCTACCATATTCCGCGTGTCATCGGTGGAGGCGTTGTCTACCACCAAAACCTCGTAGGGTTCTCTGAACTCCTGACGCAGCAGACTGGCGATCGCCCCAGCCAAATAACCAGCCCGATTATGCGTACAGATAATGGCAGAAATGCGCGGCGACATTTGGCAACCCTCAAAAGCACGTTCCAAGGCTCCAAGACACGTTTCGTTCAATGCTGCAAGGACTGACGCAGTTGGAGGATTTCTCGCGGGCTGCGCTCGCGAGAAATCCTCCAAAACCTAGAAAACTGATCGCAAGTGCGTAGGTCCTGTCTGCGTTTGACCTTGCATCTAGCCATGCGCCCGCTTATGGCTGCGGGCAACCTTTGCGAACGACTCCGATCAATGTAGATACCGTAACGCATCGTTTCACCTGGAGGTTGTTCTGCCGGATCAGCGTCACCCGGCCCAGTTGCCCAAGGACTCGACCTTGATGATTAAACTGAACGCGAT
>NZ_DVEA01000198.1:0-5100 GCF_015295965.1 Thermoleptolyngbya sp. M55_K2018_002 | reverse complement strand
GCGCCCGCAGAGCCGTCGTCAGTGCGATTGCGATCGCCGACGAGGAGGGCGCTGACGCAAGCCCCGTGGAGCGATGTCGCCGTCCCTGACCAACCGACCCGCTGCTGTGCCCATCGCCTCGATGCCGCAGACTTTGGGCCATCCATTCGGCATCGCGCTCTGCCTGGAATAGGTCAACCGGACGCTTGGTGACCACAAATGCGCCTCTTTCATCTCGCTGCACGAGGGGAACCTCAGGGTCTAGGTATTCGCAGAGGGCAGGCAGATCACTCGATTCGCCTGCAAAGATGTGCTGCTGGGTGTCCAGGGCTTTCCAGTTGCGTTCTAGCTTTTGGGCGATCGCCTTTAGCTCCAGCATGGCGGCTTCCTGGGCAGCAGAAAGCTGGTTAATTTCGTCTGCCTTCACTTCCAGCAGGCGCATCACTTCCGCCGCTGGGAACTCAGAACGGGTCGGCGCTTCAGGATGAGATTTACGCCCCGATGCAGCGGCAATCGGGGTTTTGGGCGATGCAGCGGCCACTGGTGCAGCAACCGCCGCAGACGATGCAGACGACACACCAGACGAGGCCGACGGCACAAAGGTTGAGGTTAGCGCTGCTGACATGGCCCGCAGCGACTCGGCAGCCTGCTGCAATTCGGCGGCTTGCTGGGCTTCGGCGGCGGCTGTGCGGACGGCCGCAGTCACGTCGGCATCCGTAGGGCGATTTTGCGCCGCAACACCAGCACGACTGCGCTCTAGAGGGCGTTCTGGAGGGGCGATTCCCGTAGGGATCGCTTCGCGAATCGCGCTCATCCGTCCTGTAGCTGCGCTCTGGGCAGGAAACATTTCCACCATACGGGAGGCAGGGGCCGACGAGACAGCGACTTGTCCAGCCCGAATGGCCTGGAGTCGCTCCTGAATTGCGCGAATCTCGACCTGGCTGGCGGGCATGGATGTGGGTTGGGCGGCGGGGGATTCCTTCATGCGTTCAACTCCTGAAGCGTGCTGACAGTCTGAGAACCTGGGATAGCGCAGAGCAGTGAGCGGGACGATTTGCTCGGGTCTTGCTCCGTTGACTCGGAGCGCTTGCTTAGATGCGCTAAATCATGCGCTAAATCAAATGCACTAAAATTAAAGGTGATCCGAGTTAGTACCTAAGTACTTGCTTCTGCATACCCCTCATGGTAGCTCAAAATAGTATTTATGTACTAAATCCGTCAACCCTTTTGTCTATGTCTCTTGATACTGGGCTTGAACGCTTGCAGTTGATTCACGATTGGCAGGACTGATGAATCGGGTGAATCAGCTTCTTTTGGGCTACAGTGGCGAAACCCTCCAATCTTGCCAGTCCTGTTTTTCTGTTGCTTTCAGGGCAAATTGGGGCATCCTGGAAGTCAGACCGTTGTGCGATCGCCCCGTCCCTTCTATCGGCCCTAGAATAAACAAGGCGCTGTTTGCAAAAGCCACGTTCGAGCCTGGTTCTGGCAGGACGCTCTGGGTTTTGCTAGTCCATCCTCCTGCCTGAGTCGTAGACTCGTAGACTTCACGCCCGTCATTGCCTGCCCGTCATTTCACGCAGAGTGCCGCCCTGTCTTCCAATCTCCGTCTTCCAATCTCCGTCTTCCAGCCTCTGTCAGTCTGCCTCGTGATCTTTTGCTCTGCGTTTCGCCCCTGCCTTTTTTGCGTCTAGCCTTTTTTGCGCCTATGACTGCGATTCAGCCCCCCGACCGCGCTGCGACCCCCGATCAATCTGCTCCAAGGTATCCGCTGTCTACGCTTAAGCGGGCCCGGCGGGCAGTCGCCTGTTCCCCCTTTTTGCTGCCGCTGTTCGCCACGATGCGCCAGGAGGGGGTGTCGCTGAGGGCGATCGCCGGATCATCGGGTGTGCAGCAGCGCTACACTCGCCGCCCGCTGGCGGAACTGGCTGCTGAAGATGCGCTGCTCTGGCTCATCGATGTGGGTGTCCTGCGGCGCGAGGTCGATGGACAGGGACTCACCGATAGCTTTCGGCTCACGCCGCTGGGCCGCATTCTGGTGGACCAGTGGGTCGAGCGCAACCGGATTCCCGCACCCACCCTGGGCGATCGCCTTGCCAATTTGCTATCTCGCTGGTTTCGTCCACCTGCCTGGCTTCAGTAGCTCATCTCCGCTCTGAAAGATTTCCGCCAGTCTTTCAGGGTTTCTTGCTCCATAGGCTGTAAATCAAAACAGCGAGTCAAACCATCTCGAAACTATCTATTCCTGCGCCTGTACCCTGCTTCGCACCTCGCTCATGCACATCGCCCCTGCTCGCCTACGCTCTTTCGGAGGTCTTGGATGAAAGCCATTATGGTGGTGGGAACTGCGTCTCATGTCGGAAAGTCTATGCTGACGGCGGCCCTGTGCCGCATCCTGAGTCGCCGGGGCTGGCGAGTTTCCCCCTTCAAAGGGCAAAACATGGCGCTCAATGCCTACGTCACCGCCACGGGCGGAGAAATTGGTCATGCTCAAGCAGTGCAAGCCTGGGCAGCGGGTGTTGCGCCCCGCGTGGAGATGAACCCCATCTTGCTCAAGCCCCAGGGCGATATGACTTCGCAGGTGGTGCTGAAGGGACGGCCTGTCGGGCGCGTCAGTGCGGCTGACTATTACGCCGAATATTTCGAGCTAGGCTGGCAGGCGATCGAAGAATCTCTGGCGCGGCTGAGCGAAGAATTCGACCTGGTCGTGTGTGAGGGGGCAGGCAGCCCGGTCGAGGTGAACCTGAAAGAGCGTGACCTGACCAATATGCGCGTTGCCACCCACCTCAACGCGCCGACCCTGCTGATTGCCGATATTGAGCGGGGCGGCGTGTTTGCCCAGATTGTGGGCACGCTGGAATTGATGGAGCCAGAGGAGCGTGCCCTGGTAAAAGGCATCATCATTAACAAGTTTCGTGGACAAAAGGCGCTGCTCGACCCCGGACTCACCTGGCTAGAGGAGCGGACGGGCATCCCGGTTCTGGGGGTGATTCCCTGGATGGAGCATTCCTTTCCGGCAGAAGACTCGCTCTCGCTGTTTGATCGGGGACAACAGAGCGGCGGCAACGAAGTGACGGTCGCCGTGATTCGCCTGCCGCGCATTTCAAACTTTACCGATTTTGACCCGCTAGAGGCGGAACCTACCGTTTCAGTGAAATATATCGGGCTAAAGGATTCCCTGGGCTATCCCGATGCCGTCATCCTGCCAGGTTCCAAAACGACCATTCCCGACCTGATTGCCCTCCAGCGCACTGGGTTGGCCGAGGCGATTCAGAAATACGCCGCTGCGGGCGGCACGGTGTTGGGCATTTGCGGCGGCTATCAAATGATGGGCACGATGCTAGCCGATCCGGAGGGCGTGGAAGGTCAGGAAGGTCGCTATAAGGGGCTGGGTCTGCTGCCGATTAAGACGGTAATTACGGGGCAAAAGGTAGCGCGGCAGCGACAGGTCACGTCTAATTTTCCGCAGGTGGGGCTGCCGGTGCTGGGCTATGAAATTCACCAGGGACGCACCCATCTGGCCGATGCCGACCAAGAGCCGGAGGGGCCCGTGTTCAAGCCGCTGTTTGACGATCGCAATTTGGGCGTGGTGGATTCTACCCAGTCGCTTTGGGGCACTTATCTGCACGGCATTTTCGACAATGGCGCGTGGCGGCGGGCCTGGCTGAACCGACTGCGGCAGCAGCGCGGCCTCAAGTCGCTGCCAACGGGGGTCTCTAACTATCGAGAGCAGCGGGAGTCTATGCTAGACTCTCTGGCTGATGCCTTTGAGTCTTACCTGGATTTATCGGCGCTGTCGTCTTATTTGGACGGCTGATCTTTGGATAGCTGATCTTTGCATAGCTGATCCGCGTCGCCCATGAGTTTAGACATAGAAATGAGTGTAGAAATTCACTTTTTGCCCGACAATGTGACGGTGCAGGCAGACCCCGGCGAGCCGCTGCTGGAAGTGGCGGAACGGGCGGGTGTGATGATTCCCACAGGCTGTTTGATGGGGTCCTGTCATGCTTGCGAAGTGGAGGTAAATGGCGACGAGTCGGTGTGTGCTTGCATTAGTGCCGTTCCCGCTGGGGCGACCCAGCTCACCATCAACCTCTACGTTGACCCCACTTGGTGATTCTCCTGATTACTTTCCATGATTTTCCATGATTGATGAATTTGAGCTGCCGAATGCGGTGCGGGCGGCGATCGCCCTCGGCAGCAACCTGGGTGATTCGATCGCGATTGTCGAGTCGGCCATTGAGGCGATCGCCCGCGTTCCGGGTGTGCAGCTCATCGAGCGATCGCACCTATACAAAACTGCCCCCGTCGGCCCGCCCCAGCCAGACTATATCAACGCCTGCGTGCTCGTCTATACGCTGCTGCCACCAGACACGCTGCTGGGCGTACTGCTCGAAATTGAGCGCCAGTTTGGGCGAGTGCGGCGAGAGCGCTGGGGGCCCCGGCTGCTGGATCTCGATCTGCTGCTCTACGGCAACCGCATGGTCAACACACCCACCCTGCAACTGCCCCATCCCCGGATGCGCGATCGCGCCTTCGTGCTGTGGCCCCTGGCGGAAATCGCGCCCGACTGGGTGGAACCTGTCACCCTCAAAACCATGAAGGCCCTGCGTGACCAGATTGATGGCTCCGGCATCCAGATCATCATCACCTTAGGGCTGAACGGATGACGGGCCTGCCCGCCGATCCAAATGCCCACCCGCCTGTGGTGGAATGGGGCGATCGCCATCCTGCCAAAGCCCACCTGCGGAACTCGGTCTGGCAAAGCCTGAAAGACAGCGGCGCAGCCCTCCGCGACCCAGTGGGCCATATCCCCTACTTTGCCGGAGCTGAAGCCGCCGCCGAGCAGCTTGCTTCCCTACCCATCTGGCAGCAGGCGCAGGTCGTCAAGTGCAACCCCGACCGACCGCAAGCCCCCGTGCGGCTGCGGGCACTGCAAGACGGAAAACGACTTTACAGGGCAGTGCCGCGCCTCACCCGCCGTCAGTGCTTTGTGGAACTCGACCCTGCCACGCTGCAACGGCAGGGCATTCCGTTCAAGCAGGTGGCCGCCATGCGTCAGGCGCTCATCCACGGCCGCCTGGTCAGCTTTGACGAGATGCAGCCGATTGATCTGGTCGTCGT